>CAZNZG010000057.1:0-16339 GCA_964577455.1 uncultured Gemmatimonas sp.
GACCGGCACGAACACCGCGCTGATCTGGTCGGCCAGACGTTGAATGGGCGCCCGGCTGCCCTGCGCATCGCGCATGAGCTTCACGATCTGCGCCAGTACGCTGTTCACGCCGAGCGTCGTGGCACGGTAGCGGAAGGCGCCGGTGCGGTTGATGGTACCACCGATCACGCGATCGCCCACCTGCTTGCTCACGGGCAGCGACTCGCCGGTAAGCATGCTTTCGTCGACGGCACTTTCACCGTGCACCAGTACGCCGTCGGTGGGCACGCGCTCGCCGGGGCGCACGATGATGACCTCATCGGGCTCCACCGTGTCCACCGGCGCGTCGACTTCCTCGCCGAACCGGATCACGCGCGCACTGCGCGGCTGAAGATCCACGAGCGTGCGAAGGGCTGCCGAGGTCCGCATCTTGGCGCGTGCCTCGAACATGTTGCCGGTGAGGATGAGCGCGATGATGAAGATCACCGCTTCGTAGTACACGTCGGGCATCACGCCGCGCGACGTGAAGAACGACGGCGACAGCGTGGCCACCAGCGAATACACGAATGCGGCGAGGGTTCCCACCGACACGAGCGTGTTCATGTCGGTGGCACCATGGCGCAACGCGGCCCAGGCACGCGTGTAGAAGTGGCGCCCTGCCCAGAGCATCACCACGAGGGTCGCCACGAGGAGACCGAGAGTGAGCACGCGTGCGGGTATGGCATACAGCCAGGGCAGGAGCGGGCGCAACAGCGGATCGAGTGCCGTCATGCTCCAACGCATGAATGGATCGGCGGCAACACCGCCGCCATGCCCGTGCGCATCCGCACCCGCACTACTCATGAGCGGCATGCTCATGAGCGGCATGCTGACCACCATGGCCACGACGCCGATGGCACCGCTCACGAGAGCCTTGGTACGCAGTTCGGTGTATTCGACGGCTTGCGCACGATCACGCGCCGCCTGTTCCTCGAAGGCGGTCTGGTCGGCATCCGCGAGCGCCGCACCGTAGCCGGCGTCGTGGATTACGTGGAGCAGCTGCTGCGTGGACACCGCCGCCGGATCGAACGTGACCGTGGCGCTTTTCATCATGAGGTTGACCGAGGCGTCGGCCACCCCCGCCTGCTTCTGCAGTACGCGTTGCACGCGCGACGAGCAGGCGGCGCACGTCATACCGGTGACCGGAATTCGGAGCGTTTCCATGCTCGTCGCGGAAAAATTCGCGTACGCGGTCGTGGCTCGGTGGAGGGGCGAGCTCAGCGTGAGGCGGTGACCTGATAGCCGGCGTCGTCGATGATCTGGGCGATCTTCGCGACATCGATGCGGTCGGCGTCGAACTCCACGGTCGCGCTACCGATAGCCACCTGCTGGACGGTGACGCCCTCGGTCTGCTGGAGCGCCTTGTCGACAGCCTTCACGCAGTGGCCGCAGGACATGCCGGAGATGTCGAAGGTGGCCTGGGTCATGGTGGGCTCCTGTATAGGGGGTGGGGGTATTGTTTCCCGTAATATCGATACCCCCTCCGGGTACCGCAATGGTACGCGGCGGAGCGCCTTCGCCGCCCCGCCGCTTTATGACAAGGAAGGACGCAGGGGGAAGGCGGTCAGGGAGAAGGCAGCAGCCGCACCGAGGTCCCCCAGGGATCCACCGCGAGCGATCCGCCCACCCGGAAACCCGCCGCTTCGATGTTCGCCAGAGCCGCGCCTGCGGCCGGCGTGACGATCTGCCACTCCAGAAGCTTCGCGTCGTTGTCCGTCGGGGAGATCGCACCGCGCGCCCAGGTGTTGGTGCCGAGGTGGTGGTGGTAGCCGCCGGCCGCGAGAAACAGCGCGCCGGGATACCGCCACACCATCCGGTCGAAGCCCAACGCGTTGGAGTAGAACTCGGCGGCGCCCTCGAGATCGCCCACGTGCAGATGCAGATGCCCCATCACGGTCCCCGTCGGCATCCCGCGCCAGCGTTCGGTGCCGGCAGCAGCAAGCACCGAGGAGAAGTCCAGCGGATCGGTGGCCATCATGAGTTCGCGCCCCGACCGCTGCCACTCGGCGCGGGGGCGATCACGGTACACCTCGACGCCCAGTCCGTCGGGGTCCTGCAGATAGATCGCTTCGCTCACGAGGTGATCACTCGCCCCGGCACGCGCGCCGATCGCCGAGAGATGCCCAACGACGCGCCCCAGCGAGGGTGGGTCCGGGAGCAGAATAGCCAGATGTTACAAGCCATGGGGTGCCCCTGGGGGCACCGGTCGCGTGCGGGGGCGATACTCGAGCACAACGAGAGGCGCTGCCGTACCCGCTGCGCCAAGCGCCACGGTGCCGCTCGTGCGCGCGGTCGGGAGGAGGCCAAGCACCTCCGTGTACCACTGCTCCGACCGGGCGAGGTCGCTTACCTGAAGATGGACCGCCCCGAGGCGTACCTGATCCGGCAGGCGAAAACCAGCCGGCGCCTCCCCGTAGCTCCCCGGCAGCGCGGGGTGCGCGCCGGAGGCGCCCCCGAAGATGTCTTGGCTCGAGACTCCCATGAGGCAATATTCGCCGTTTTAACAATGATTGTCAAGCTATGCATATCGTCGGTATCGTGCCCACCAGTTCGAAGATTCAATGAGAAGTTGGTAAGTGGGGACGAAACGGAGCACGGTGGCCGTGCCGGGCGTATTACATGCACGAGGATCGACGGATCACGACACCCCAGGAGGGCGCATGCGTACTACGCGTTGCTTGAGCCACCACCGTCACCGCCAGACGGCAGCTGGCGCGGTCATTCTCTGCCTCCTCTGGCTTGGCGCCTGTGGCCCGCGCCCACGGCCGCAGACAGCCACGCCGGTCACGTCGGGACGCGCACCAACCTCGATCGAGTCCGCGAACTCGCTCGACGCCTCCGCGTTCGACGGACAGCCGGTCAACCGCGTCGAAGAGCTCTTCATCGGTCGATTTCCGGGTGTCCAGGTCTTCAACGTGAATGGCCAGGTCCAGCTCCGCATTCGGGGCGCATCATCGGTCAACGCCAGCACCGAACCGCTCATTCTCATCGACGGGCAACAGCTGTCGCCGGGATCGGGTGGCCTGATCGGCATCAACCCGCGGGACATTGCCAAGATCGAAGTGCTCAAGGACGCGGTGTCGATGGCCGAGTTCGGGGTGCGAGGCGGCAACGGCGTCATCAAGATCACCACCAAGCGATCCAAGTAGAGCAGCAATCACGCCTCGTGCTCGGTACGAGATCGGGGGGGCCATACCGCCGCCGTCGTGGACGCCCGTCGACCACTGAACCCTGGCGAGGGAAACGGGTATTATCCGTCTCCAGCCAGGAGCGTTCCGTGAATCGTCCACTGTCGATCGTCCACACACTGCTCGTCGTGGCCGCGCTGATGGGCTCGACGCCAAGCCTTGCGTCGGCGCAGAGCCAGACTGCCACCATCCCCGCCGACGCCCGCTATACCGCCGCCGACGTGGCGTTCATGCAGGGCATGATCGGCCATCACGCGCAGGCGCTCGAGATGTCGGCGCTGGTGGCCGGACGATCCACTCGCCCGGAACTCGCGCTGCTGGCCGAGCGGATTTCGGTATCGCAGCGCGACGAGATTGCGATCATGCAGACGTGGCTCAGCGAGCGGAAGCAGCCCGTACCTGCCACGGGAGGCCACGACATGCATGCGGCGCATGCGATGCATGGATCCGCCGGCGCCATGCACCAGATGCCGGGGATGCTGTCGCCGGCGCAAATGGATTCGCTCACCAAGGCCACCGGTCCGGCCTTCGACCGCTTGTTCCTGCAGTACATGATCCAGCATCACGAAGGCGCCCTGTTCATGGTCGCGGAATTGCTGCGCGCACCCAACGCCGCACGCGAGCCGATGATGTTCCAGTTCGTCTCCGATGTGGACACCGACCAGCGCGCCGAGATCCGACGGATGCAGGCACTGCTCAGGACGTTGCCGTAATCGCCCACCGCACCACGCCGACTTACCCCCTCACCAGATCATGATGACCTCGGTTCCGTTCATGCGCCGCACCGCGGCGGCCCTGTGCACGATGGCTGTCGCGGCCGGCGCGCTTCACGCGCAGCAGGATCCGCGCGTGGGCCTCAAGACCGGCTTCCGCGACGCAGGCGAAGCAATCAAGAACCTGCAGATGGTGTCGCACACCCCCAAGCAGGACGGTTGGTTCGACCCGAAGAATCTCGGCAGCTTCGACTACGCCAACTCCGACCTCGCCTTCCAGAAGCACCTCGTCTTCCAGGGCGGCTGGCACGGCTGGCAGGCGTGGGACATCAGCAACCCCAGCGCACCGACGCTGCGCAAGGCGTTCGTCTGTCAGGGCGGACAGGGGGATCTCTCGATCCACGGCAACCTGCTCTTCATGTCGGTCGAAGACTTTGCCGGTCGGCTCGACTGCGGCACCCAGGCGCCGCGCGACACTGTCAGCGCCGAGCGCTTCCGCGGTGTGCGCATCTTCGACATCAGCGATCTCGACAATCCGAAGCAGGTGGCCACGGTGCAGACCTGCCGCGGCTCGCACACGCACACGCTGGTGACCGACAGGAACGACAAGGCCAACGTGTACGTGTATGTGCAGGGTACGGGCCCGGTCCGTTCCCCCAACGAACTCACCGGCTGCGTGCGCTCGGCGGCCGACACCGCCTCGGCGCTCTTCCGCATCGAGGTCATCAAGGTGCCTCTCGCCGCGCCACAGAACGCCGCGATCGTGAGCATGCCGCGCATCTTCGCGGATGCGAAGGGCAACATCGCGGGCCTGTGGAAGGGTGGCAGCCACGGTGAGGGCACGCAGAACACCGGCACGACCGACCAGTGCCACGACATCACGGCGTACCCGGAGATCGGGTTGGCGGCCGGTGCCTGCTCGGGCAACGGCATCCTGCTGGATATCAGCAATCCGGCAAATCCCAAGCGCGTCGACGAAGTGATCGATCCCAACTTCGCCTACTGGCACTCCGCCACGTTCAACAACGCGGGCACCACGGTGCTGTTCACCGACGAGTGGGGTGGCGGCGTCGCGCCACGCTGCCGCGCCACCGACAAGCCCACGTGGGGCGCGAACGCACTCTTCACCCTCGGGAAGGATCGCCAGCTGACGCCTGCCGGCTATTTCAAGATCCCGGCAGCCCAGGGCGCCAACGAAAACTGCGTGGCGCACAACGGTTCGCTCATTCCGGTGCCCGGTCGTGACATCATGGCGCAGGCGTGGTATCAGGGCGGCCTGTCGGTCTTCGACTTCACCAACCCGGCCAAGCCCGTGGAGATCGCCTACTTCGACCGCGGCCCCATTGCCGAACAGCTCACGCTCGCCGGCTATTGGAGCACGTACTGGTACAACGGCCACATCATCGGATCGGAGATCGGCCGTGGCCTCGACATCTTCACGCTGCAGCCCAGCGAGTTCCTCACGCAGAACGAGATCGATGCGGCCAAGCTGGTGAAGCACGATGAGGTGAACCCGCAGCTGCAGACGAAGATCACGTGGCCGGCCGCGTTCCCCGTGGCCCGTGCCTACGTGGATCAGCTGCAACGGAGCAGTGGCTTGTCGGCAGCGCGCATCACGGCGGTGAACCGCGCTCTCGATGCCGCTGAAAAGGCAGCACCGGCGGCGCGGCGGCAGGCACTCACCCTGCTGGCCTCGCAGCTCGCCGGCGATGCGTCACGCTCGAGCGACCGGCCCAAGGTGCAGTTGCTCATCGACGTGGTTCGCCAGCTGGCGAAGTAACGCCGCAGGCCAACGAGCCGAAACCGTCCCGTGCCATGGCACACAGGCGCCGTCCCGTGAAGGGGCGGCGCCTGTTGTGCTTGGACGGTGAGCGAGGCGGGGTGCCGTTTCAGCCCGCGTGGGGTGGCTGCGCGGCGAGTGCCTTCCGTACCGCCGGTGCCACCACCGTGCCATAGAGCTCGATCGAGCGCATGACCTCGATATGAGCGATGGGGCCCACCGTGAACTGAATGAGCAGGCGATCCATGCCGAACAGCTCGTGCTCGTACAGGATCTTGTCGATCACTTCCTGCGGATCGCCAAGCAGCATGGCACCACGCGGTGCGCGTTCGAAGTCGAACTGCTGCCGGGTGGGCATGGGCCAACCGCGTTCGCGCGCGAGGCGCGTCATGGTGTCGATGTACGGCGGGAGTCCCAGTTCCACGGCCCGTTCGGACCGATCGGCAATGAATCCGTGCGAATTGATGCTCACCGGCAGCGTTGCGGGGTCGTGTCCAGCCTTGGCGGCGGTCTCACGATAGAGTTGCACGAGCGGCACGAAACGCTCCGGCATACCGCCGATGATCGCCACGGCCAGCGGCAGTCCCAGGGTGCCGGCACGGATGACCGACTGTGGCGTCCCCCCCACGGCGATCCACACGGGCAGCGGCTGCTGCAACGGGCGCGGGTACACGCCCCGATCGTGAATGGACGGTCGGTGCTTCCCTTCCCACGTGATGCGCTCGCGTTCACGCAAGGCCAGCAGCAGGTCGAGCTTTTCGGTGAACAGTTCGTTGTAGTCATCGAGATCCTGCCCGAACAGCGGGTAGGACTCGATGAAGCTGCCACGCCCCGCCGTAATCTCGGCGCGCCCGTTCGAGAGCAGGTCGAGTGTGGCGAAGTCCTGAAAGACGCGCACGGGATCGTCCGAACTGAGCACCGTCACGGCACTGGCAAGCCGGATTCGCGACGTGCGCGATGCGGCCGCCGCCAGGACCACGGACGGCGAGGACACGGTGTAGTCGGGGCGGTGATGCTCGCCCACGCCGAACACGTCGAGCCCCACCTGATCGGCGAGTTCGATTTCCTCGAGCAGCTGCTGGAGGCGAGTGGCCGCCACCGACGGATCACTGACGCGACGCGGATCGGTTTCGCCGAACGTGTAGATGCCCAGTTCCATGCCCCCAAGATAGCTGGAGGCCGCGTGGGCCCCTCGGTGGCGCTGGGGGGTCGCTGACGTAGCCCGCACAGGGGTAGCGGGGCTGGCAGTGGTTCCTAGTATTTGGAATGCGGCAAGCAGAACCCCCTGTGCGCGCCGTCACGGTCGCGAGGCCCACGAACTCAGCCGTAACGATATCTTTTGAGGGTGACCGGTTCTCTCCGCGCTTCCGACGAGCTCCTGCGCGACCTTCTCCAGCGTCAGCTCGGGGCAGCCTACGCGCTCACCCGCGAACTGAGCGGGGGTGGGTCGGCGCACGTGTTTCTGGCGACCGAAGTCGCGCTGGATCGACAAGTGGTGCTCAAGGTGCTCCCGCCGCAGCTCACGGACGGTGTGGACGGCGAACGCTTTCGCCGCGAGATCCTCATTGCCGCGCGCCTGCAGCATCCGCATCTGGTGCCCCTGCTGAGCGCCGGCGATGTGCACGACGACGTCACGGGTCGGTCGCTCCGCTGGTTCACGATGCCGTTCATCGACGGGCGGTCGCTTCGGGACCAGCTGCATCGTCGCGGCCCCATGCCGATGCCCGCGGCGCTCCGCATGATCCGTGAGCTGGCCACGGCCCTCGCCTACGCGCATGCGCGCGGCGTGGTGCACCGGGACATCAAGCCCGAGAACATCCTGCTGAGCGATGGCGTGTCGATGATCTCCGACTTCGGGGTGGCGAAGGCACTCGATGATGCGAGTGACGATTCGCTCAAGACGGGGCGACGCGTGACGACCGTGAGCATGACGTTGGGCACGCCCGCCTACATGGCGCCCGAGCAGGTGAACAACGCCCGGGTGGTAGACCACAAGGCAGACCTCTATGCGTTTGCCTGCGTGGCGTACGAGATGCTCACCGGATCGGCGCCACTGGTGCGCCCTTCGCTGCGCGCGACGCTGGCCGCGCAGCTGAGCGAGCAGCCGGTTCCGCTGCGGCTGCTGCGCGCCGACGTCCCTCCGGCGCTGTCGGACATCCTCATGCGGTGTCTGGAAAAGGATCCGCTGCAACGCCCGCATTCTGCGACCGCTGTGGTGAAGGTGCTCGACGAGCTTTCGTCCGACCAGATCAGCGGACAGGATGAAGGACACGGCGCGGGGCCCTCACGCATTCACGCGGCATCCCCGACCTCCAGTCCGGCCACACGGCGCAACAGTTCGACGCTGGTGGCCGGTATGCTGGCCACGGCCACGCTGCTGCTGGTCATCGTGTCGTGGTGGGTGTTCACCCAACGCTGAGCACACGGCCAACGACCGCACGAGCGGATCAGCGGTCACCTCGTCGCGGTTATCCCACCACCGGTTTGATGCGGAGCACGCGGCCGTTGCCGCTGTCGGTCACCACGTAGACGAAGCCGTCCGGGCCAACGGTCACATCGCGGATGCGCTGGCCGAGTTCGCCGAGGTAGCGCGTTTCTCGCGTGACGCGCCCATTGCTCAATTCGAGGCGCACGAGCGCGCCGGGGCTGAGTGAACCGATCAGGACACTGCCGTTCCACCCTGGAATCGCGTTGGCGGTATAGAAGGCCATCCCCGACGGAGCAATGACCGGATCCCAGTAGTAGACGGGCTGCTCCATGCCGGCCTTTGCGGTCCCTTCGCCGATGCGCGCGCCGGAGTAGTCAATGCCATAGGTGATCACCGGCCAGCCGTAGTTCCGGCCACGCTCCGGACGATTGAGCTCGTCGCCCCCTCGCGCACCATGCTCGACCGTCCAGAGCTGCCCGGTGACGGGGTGCAGCGCCGCAGCCTGCACGTTGCGATGCCCGTACGACCAGATCGCCGGCTGCGCATTCGGCTGCCCGGTGAACGGATTGTCGGCGGGCACACTGCCGTCGGTCGCGATGCGCACGATCTTGCCCTGCCCCATCGCCAGATCCTGCGCGCGTTCGCGCCAGTTCATGCGATCCCCCAGCGTGACGAGCAGACGACCATCGCGCGCGAACACGAGACGCGACCCATAATGCCCGCCGCCGTTCAGCTTGGGGTGCTGCCGATAAATGACCTGCACGTTCTCGAGTGCACTGCCGGTGAACCGGGCGCGGGCCACCGCCGTACCGGCGCCGCCGGCGCCCGCTTCGGCATACGAGAGATAGATGAACTCGTTCTGGGCGAACTGCGGATCGATCGCCACGTCGAGCAATCCCCCCTGCCCGTCGGCGAGCACCGCCGGGACCCCGCTCACCGGCGCCGACAGCTGCCCGGTCGTCGAGAGCACGCGAAGGCGCCCCGGACGTTCCGTCACGAGCGCCCGTCCATCCGGGAGAAACTCGATGGCCCACGGATTCACCAAGCCGCTCACCACCGTCTCTGCCGTCACCACACCACGCGTGGACGCCGGGGTTGGCGAGCGATCGGCAAGCTGCTGCTGCGCGCTGCCGGAATCGGTGCCGGTCGTGCCCTCCTGCGGTGTGGAGGAGGCGGGCGCCGAAGAACAGCCCCACGCCGTCGCGAGGGCGAGCATTCCCGCAGCGGCGCGTTGGCGCGCACGCCCGGGCACAGTGGTACAGGCACGCATGGTCAGCACCTCACGTTGGGTTCCGGTAAGTTATGCAGCGCAGGGCACCTCATCGTCCAACACTCTCAGGATCATGCCGTTCCCACCGTTCCGCACGCTCCTCGCCGTACTCGTTACGGTCTCGGCCCTCGCGGCCCCCGTTGCCCAGGCTCAGCGCACCGCCAGCGGCCAGCCGGTCGGGGCGGTGGACCCGCGTCGCTCGCCCACCCAGAAGCCGCCGCTGCATGGTCGCCACTGGATGGCCATCACCGGCAAGCCGCTCGGTGCCACGGCCGGAGCGATGATGTTCCAGAAGGGGGGCAACGCCGTGGATGCCGCGGCCGCGATGCTCGCCGCCACCTGCACGATGTGGGACACGCTGCACTGCGGCGGTGAAACGCAGGCGCTGATCTATCATCCGAAGCTCAAGAAGGTGATCGGCATCAACGCGCTGGGCGTTGCCCCGACGGGGGCAACGGCCGAGTTCTATCGCAGCAAGGGCTACGATCACCCGCCGGAATTCGGCCCGCTCGCCGCGATCACTCCCGGCACTCCCGGTGGCCTGATGGTCATGCTGGCGGAGTACGGTACGCTCTCGCTGCGCGAGGTGCTCGCCCCCGCCATGCAGATGGCGGAGGGCTTCGCGATCGAGGCGCAGTTGGCCAACACCATCGAACGGCAGAAGGCATGGATCAAGAAGTGGACCTACTCGCCGGCGATCATGCTGCCGCATGCCGCGGCCCCGATCAACGGGCGCGAGGCGCCGGAGCCCGGTGAGCTCTTCGTGCAGAAAGATCTCGCCGCCACCTTCCGCAAGCTCGTGGACGCCGAGCAGCGCGCCCTGCGGGCAGGCAAGACGCGCAAGCAGGCGATCATGGCCGCCTACGACCGCTTCTACAAGGGCGACATCGCGCAGGAACTGGTGCGCGGCATGCGCGAAGACGGCGGCCTGTTCACGATGGCCGATCTGGCCAACTGGAAGGTGAAGATCGAGGAGCCCACCTGTACGAACTACAAGGGCATCGACGTGTGTAAGCTGCAGCAGTGGCAGCAGGGGCCGGCGATGCTGCAGGCGCTCAACATCCTGGAGCACGCCGACCTCAAGGCGATGGAGTACAACTCGCCGAAGTACGTGCACACGCTGTATCAGGCCATGAGCATGGCCTTCGCCGACCGCGACTTCTACTACGGCGATCCGGCGTTCGCACCGGAGGAGCCGATGAAGGGACTCCTGAGCAAGGGGTACGCGAAGGCGCGCTACAACAGCATCGACTGGACGAAGAACGATCCGACGATCAAGCCCGGCGACCCGTACCCGTATCAGGGTGGCACGAATCCGTTCGCGAACCTGCTGGCGCAGTGGGACAACCGGAAGTTCCTGCCGAAAGACACGACCAGGCAAAGCGGGCAGCAGGATCGCGTGGTGCGCCCGGACACGACACTCGACGATCCGTTCACCGCCCAGCTGCGCGAGAGCTTCCACGGCGGCACGACCAGCATCGAAGCGGCCGACAGCGCCGGCTGGGTGGTATCGATCACCCCCAGCGGTGGGTGGGTGCCGGCCGTCATCGCGGGCCGCACCGGTATCGGGCTCAGCCAGCGCGGGCAGAGCTTCGTGACGCGCCCCGAAGATGGCCCGTTCAACGTGATCGAGCCCGGCAAGCGTCCGCGCGTGACGCTGACCCCCACGCTTGCGCTCAAGGACGGCGCCCCGTTCCTGGCGTTTGCCGTACAGGGCGGCGACACGCAGGACCAGAACCTCCTGCAGTTCTTCCTCAACGTGGTGGAGTTCGGTATGACGGTGCAGCAGGCCGTCGAAGCGCCCAATATCAACTCATATCAGCTGCGCAATTCGTTCGGCTTCCACGAGACACAACCGGGGCTGCTGGAGATCGCCACGAGCATGCCCGAGGCGTACCGCACGGCGCTGCGAGCCATGGGGTACACCCTTCGCCCCCTCGAGCGTACCTCCGGCCCCATCAATGCGATCTGGTTCGACCGCAAGCACCGCACGATGTGGGGCGGCTCGTCGAATCACGGGGAAGACCACGGGATCGCCTGGTAGCCCGGCAACCCACCGCTCGAGACCCAAACCCGAAACCCGGAACCGATCAGTTCCGGGTTTTGAGTTTGGGTTCTGGGTTTTGGGTGGGAGCTTCGCCGTTCGCTGGACTCCCCCCTTCCCGCAGGCGAAATTTCTTAGGTTCGCCCTCCTTCCTCCGACCTCCCGGTCCCATGCCGATCACGCTCAAGGTCAACGGCGCTACGCGCACGGTCGACGTACCGCCCGATATGCCCCTGCTCTGGGTGCTGCGCGACGAACTCGATCTCAAGGGCACCAAGTACGGCTGCGGCGCCAATCGCTGCGGCGCGTGCACGGTGCACGTGAACGGCGTGGCGCAGCGCACCTGCACGCTGCCCGTCTCACGCGCGGCGGGCGCCGAGATCACCACCATCGAGGGGCTCAACCCTGATGGCGCCCATGCGGTGCAGCAGGCGTGGGAGGAGCTCGACGTGCCGCAGTGCGGCTACTGTCAGGCGGGGCAGATGATGGCCGCGGCCTCGCTGCTGGCCAAGACGCCCAAGCCCACCGACGCCGACATCGATACGGCGCTCAACACGAATCTCTGCCGCTGCGCCACCTACATCCGCATCCGCGCGGCCGTGCACCGCGCGGCGGAGATCAAGGCGGGCGGCGCCGCGGTGGGTGCAAGCGGTGCGGCCAAGCCCACCAAGAACAACGAGGAGGACTGACCATGAGCGCCTCCCACAAGCCCGACCACAGCGGCGTGTTCAGTAGCCGTCGCGATTTCCTCAAGGTCACCGCCCTCGCCGGCGGTGGCATCCTGCTCGCCAGCTATGCGGAGCCGCTGGCCGCGCTCGAGCGCCTGGGGGCTGCCGCCCCGGTCGCGGATCCGACGCTCAGTGCGTTCATCCGCATCACCGCCGACAACATCGTCACCATCACCGCGAAGAATCCCGAGATCGGTCAGGGCATCAAGACGATGCTCCCCATGCTGATCGCCGAGGAACTCGACGTGGATTGGGCGAATGTGCGCGTGGAGCAGGCGGACTTCGATCCCACGAAGTATCCGGCGCAGGTGGCGGGCGGTTCGACCGCCACGCCCACCAACTGGATTCCGCAGCGCCGCGTGGGCGCCGCGGGGCGGCAGATGCTCCTTGCCGCCGCGGCGAAGGAGTGGAACGTCCCCGTCGCCGAACTGACCACCGCCAAGGGTGTGGTGAGCCACGCGGCGAGCGGCAAGTCGGCCACGTACGGCACGCTCGCGGCCACGGCGGCCACGATGACGCCGCCCGCGCTCGATGCCGTACCGCTCAAGGACCCCAAGCAGTTCACGATCATCGGCACGCGCAAGAAGACCGTGAACGTGAAGGAGATCCTGACCGGCGCGCCGATCTTCGGGATCGATGTCACCGTGCCGGGCATGCACTATGCCACGTTCGTGAAGGCGCCGGTGTACGCCGCCAAGGTGAAGAGCGCCAACCTCGACGTGATCAAGCAGCAGCCCGGTGTGACGCACGCCTTCGTGGTGGACGGTACCGACAACCTCGCCGGCCTGAAGGCCGGCGTGGCGATCGTGGGCAAGAACTGGTGGATGGTGCAGCAGGCGCGCAAGAAGCTCGTCGTGGAGTGGGCCGACCATCCCACCTCACAGCAGTCGAGCGCCGGCTTCGCCGCCAAGGCCAAGGAGTTCTTCGCGGCGGCGCCGCACCGCACCATTCGCGCCGACGGCGATTTCGACAGCGCGATCAAGAAGGCGGTGAAGGTGGTGGAGGCGGAGTACAGCTATCCGTTCATCAACCACGCCACCCTCGAACCGCAGAACTGCACGGCGCGCATGAACGCCGACGGGACGTGTGAGATGTGGACCACGTCGCAGACGCCGCAGGGCGGGCGCGCGCTCGTGGCGAGCACGCTGGGGGTCAAGGAAGACCAGGTGGTCATGCACATGATGCGCGCGGGTGGCGGCTTCGGTCGTCGTCTCTACAACGAGCCGCTCGCCGAAGTGGCGTGGATTGCGCGCGAGGCCAAGGTGCCGGTCAAGCTGATCTGGACGCGCGAAGACGACATGCAGCACGACCAGTATCGTCCGGGCGGCTTCCACAAGTTCACCGGCGGCGTGGATGCCAACGGCAAGCTGGTGGCATTCCGCAACCACTTCGCCACCTTCGGGCAGGGCGAGCGCTTTGCCTCGAGTGCCGACATCGGTCCCGGTGAGTATCCCGCGCGCTTCGTGCCGAATCTCAAGCTCGATGTGTCGGTGATGCCGCTGGGCGTCCCCACGGGCGCGCTGCGCGCCCCGCGCTCCAACGCCCTCTCCTTCGCCTTCCAGGGCTTCATCGACGAGTGCGCGGAGGCGGCCGGGAAGGATCCGCTGCAGTTCCGCATCGATATGCTCAAGAGCGAGATCCCATCGGCTCAGCCGCTCACGCCGCAGCAGCAGGCCGGCCAGATGGACGCCCAGCGCGTGATCGGTATCCTCGAGATGGCGCGTGATGTGTCGGGATGGGCAAACCGCGCGAAGCTCCCGAAGGGCACCGGCATGGGTGTGGCGTTCTACTACAGCCATCGCGGCTACTTCGCCGAGGTCGTGCAGGCCACGGTCAGCAAGGCGGGCGAGGTGAAGGTGGACAAGGTGTGGGCGGTGGGCGACGTGGGGAGCGAGATCATCAACCCCAACCACGCCGAACAGCAGACGCAGGGCGCCATCCTCGATGCGATGGGTCAGGCGTACGGTCAGGAGATCACCTTCACGGCGGGCAAGGCGGATCAGGGCAACTTCTCCCCCGCCACCACGGCGGCCGGCTCCGCCGCCAACTTCCCGCTGCTGCGCATCAAGCAGGCGCCACCGGTGGTGGAGGTGCACTGGAATAAGACGGCCTTCTCTCCCACGGGCATCGGCGAACCGGCCATGCCGCCCCTCATCCCGGCACTCATGGGCGCGATCTTCCAGGCGACGGGCAAGCGGGTGCGACAGCTGCCGCTCAGCAAGGTCGACCTCAAGTGGACGTAACGTGAACCGCAGCTAGACTGAAGGGAGGCGAGCGATCGCCTCCCTTTTGTTTTCCCTCATGTGTCCTGCCGTGTCCAACACGACCGTCATCGCCACCACGCCGTTCACCGACCAGAAGCCCGGTACTTCGGGGCTGCGCAAGCGCACGCCGGTCTTTCAGCAGCCGCACTATCTCGAGAACTTCGTGCAGGCGCTGCTCGACGAAGCCGCGCTGCCGCCCGGCAGTACGCTCGTGGTGGGAGGTGACGGGCGGTATCTCAACCGCGAGGCGATCCACACCATCGTGCGCATGGCCGCCGCCAACGGTATCACGCACGTGACCGTGGGGCGCGGCGGACTGCTCTCCACACCTGCGGCGTCGCATCTCATCCGACAGGGCGCGGCCGGCGGCATCATCCTGTCGGCGAGCCACAATCCCGGCGGTCCCGACGGCGATTTCGGCATCAAGTACAATGCGGCCAACGGCGGTCCGGCACCGGAATCGTTCACCAACGCCGTCGCCGCGCGCGCGGCAGCACTGGCGGCGTATCGCATCGCCGATCTGCCGCCGTTCGATCTCGATCGCCTTGGCCGTCAATCACTCGGCGAGTGCACACTCGACGTGGTGGACCCGGTGTCGGCGTATGCGGATCTCATGGCGACCCTCTTCGACTTCGACGCGATCCGCCGGATGTTCGCGAACGGCTTCCGCATGCGGATGGACAGCATGCACGCCATCACCGGTCCCTACGCGGTGGAGATCCTCGAACGTCGACTCGGGGCACCGGCGGGGACGGTGATCAATGCCGTCCCGCTCCCGGACTTCGGCGGGGGACACCCCGACCCGAATCTCACCTACGCGCACGAACTCGTGGAGGAGATGTTCGGCCCCGATGCGCTCGACTTCGGTGCCGCGAGCGATGGTGACGGAGACCGCAACATGATCCTCGGCCGCCGCTTCTTCGTCACGCCGAGCGACAGCCTGGCGGTACTGGCGGCCAATGCCACGCTGGTGCCGGGCTACCGCCGCGGCCTCGCTGGCGTGGCGCGCAGCATGCCCACGAGCGCCGCGGTCGACGCCGTCGCGGCGGTGCTGGGGATCCCGTGCTTCGAAACGCCGACGGGGTGGAAGTTCTTCGGCACCCTGCTCGACGCGGGGCGCATCACGCTCTGCGGTGAGGAGAGCTTCGGCACGGGAAGCGATCATGTGCGCGAGAAGGACGGCCTGTGGGCCGTGCTCTTCTGGCTCAACGTGATCGCCGCACGTGGGCAGAGCGTGGAGGACATCGTGCGTGCCCACTGGTCGCGCTTCGGGCGCAACTACTACACGCGCTACGACTACGAAGCGGTCCCGACCGACGCGGCGAACGGGGTGATGGCGCATCTGCGCGCGCAGCTCGCCTCCCTGCCCGGACGCACCCTCGGCGGGCGCACGGTCCAGGCGGCCGACGATTTCGCGTATACGGATCCGATCGACGGCAGCACGAGTGCGAAGCAGGGGATCCGTGTGCTCTTTCAGGACGGCGCGCGCATCGTGTACCGGTTGTCCGGCACGGGCACGGAAGGCGCGACGATCCGGGTCTACATCGAGAGTCGCGAGACGGCGCCGGAGCGGCTGGGGATGGACACGGCCGATGCGCTGCGCGAGCTGGTGGCGACGGCGCTCGAGGTGGGGGAGATCGTGGTGCGGACGGGGCGGGGAGAGCCGACGGTCATTACCTGACGCGCGTGGCCGGGGTCGCGGTTTGGGTCGGGGTCAACCTGCCACCGCGGTCGAGGGAACAGCAACGACGGTCGGGGTCGCGGTCGCGGTACGGCCACTACGGTCGGGGTACTGCTACTGCGGTCGGGGTACTGCCACGGCGGTCTGGGTCTCACCGCGGTCGGTGTTTGGGCGCTGGTCTGGGGTGGGCCGGCGCTTCGCTGGGCGTCGGGGTCGGGGTTGGGG
>CAZNZG010000058.1:0-6815 GCA_964577455.1 uncultured Gemmatimonas sp.
TGAGCCCGAGGATCGACATGTTGTCGGTGTTCATCACGCCATGCACGAAGCCCACGCGCATCCAGTGCACCATGAGGTGGGCGGTGCGTTCGCACACCTCCACGAACCAGGCGGCGCGCTGCTCCTCCGCGTTGCCGGCAAGGTGGGCCAGATGCGGGAAGTCGCGCGCGATGGTGAAGTCCACGAGCTGCGCGAGCGTGGTCCTGTCGTCGCGCGAGGCGAAGATCTCGAAGTTGCCGAAGCGAATGAACGACGGCGCCACACGGCACACGATGGCGCCAGGCTCTGGCTGCGCGTTGCCGTTGTAGAACATGTCGCGGACCACGTCGTCGCCGGTGGTGACGACGCTCAGCGCGCGCGTGGTGGGCACGCCGAGGTGGTGCATGGCTTCGCTGCAGAGGAATTCGCGGATGCTCGAGCGCAGCACGGCACGTCCGTCGGCGGTGCGCGAATACGGCGTGGGGCCGGCGCCCTTGAGCTGGAGCTCCCACCGCTCGCCGCGCGCGTTTACCACCTCGCCGAGGGTGATGGCGCGGCCGTCACCGAGCTGCCCGGCCCAATTGCCGAATTGATGGCCGCCGTAGCAGGCGGCGTACGGCTGCATGCCGGGGAGCAGCACGTTGCCGGCGAAGACGGAGGCGAAGTGCGGCGACTGCACGTACGCCTCGGGAAAGCCCACCATGGCCGCCACATCGGCGGCGTGCGCCAGCAGCTGCGGGCGCGAGACCGGCGTGGGGCGCACCGCGCTCCATGCGGCGCCAAGCACCTGGCGGCGCGTGTTGGCGGATTGCGGGTCGCCGGGCAGCTCCGTCACGAAGCGGTTGTCGAAGACGAGGCCGGGAAGTTCGGGAGGCGTCATTGTGGTAGTCACACCGGGAAACTTAGACTCCGCTGCGGTCGGCAAGAACTCATTGGCTGCAGCGGCCGATGATCGGTGTCACGCACACGCTCCGGGGATGACGATGCAGATGCGCGATGAGGCAGGGCGGAACGGTCGGTCGGTAGCGAAGCGATGGTGGTCGAATTCGCCGCTGGTGGCGGCGGCGGTGTTCCTGACGGCGTGTGGGTCCGACACGGGTGGCGCGGTCGACAGCAGCCAGAACGCTTCGGGCGGCGTGCGCTCCGACAGTGTGGTCACGGTGCCGGCGGTGCCCACGGTGACGCTGGCGGCGGTCGCTCCCGCGTCGTATTCGGGGACCCTGCCGTGCGCGGATTGCTCCGGCATTCGCACCACGGTCGCGCTGTTCACCGACACCACGTACCGGTTGAGCGAGCGGTACGAGGGGAAGAGCACGGTGGCCGAGGTGTCGATGGGGCGCTGGGAGCACACCGGCGGCATGCTCACGCTGAGCGGCCTCGCGCGCACGCTGCAGTTCGCCGTGGTGAGTGAAGACACTCTGCGACTGCTCGACCAGAGCGGCAAGCCGATCGTCGGGAGCGCGCCGGTCACGCTGGTGCGTGCCGACAGCATGGATGCCCTTCGTGGGCAGGCCTTGTACACGGGCACGTTCAGCTACATGGCTGACGCCCCGACCTTCCGCGAATGCGGCAGTGGGCAGACGTACCCCGTGCTGATGACCGGTGGTTACAAGGCGCTGGAGCGTGCGTACACGGCAGCCAAGCTGCCCCCGGGCAGCGGCCAGCAGGTGGTGGTGCAAGCACGCTTCAGGGCGCGCCCCAACACGATGGAAGGGCCGAAGGAGCGCGACGTGATGGAGATCGTGCGGTATCTCGAGCCGGGGGCGAACCCTGATTGCCGGTAACCGTTTCGGTAACCGTTTCGGTAACCGGCTCGAAACGGCTCGAAACGGCTCGTCGGAGCGCACGGGGGCCGAAGCGGTTGATGTTCTCTCCGTGTCTCCGTGTCTCCGTGTCTCCGTTCCCCGTGGCCCCCGATGCGTTGTTCCGAACGGGAACCCAGAGCGCCGCAAACGCCTACTAGAAGCATGACCGACAAGACTTACACCAAGCCGGACGCGTCGCAGCTCAAGAGTACGCTCACCCCCGAGCAGTACGCGGTGACGCAGCAGTGCGGGACCGAACCACCATTCCGGAACGCCTACTGGGACAATCACGACCCGGGGCTGTACGTCGACGTGGTGAGCGGCGAGCCGCTCTTCGCGAGCGTGCACAAGTTCGACAGTGGCACGGGGTGGCCGAGCTTTACGCGCCCGGTGGCGCCCAACGTGACGGAAGTGGAGGACCGCTCCTACGGCATGCGTCGCGTGGAGGTGCGCAGCCGGCATGGTGACTCGCACCTTGGGCACGTGTTCCCCGACGGTCCGCGCGAAGAGGGTGGGCTGCGCTACTGCATCAACTCGGCGTCGCTGCGGTTCATCCCCGTTGCCGAACTCGAGCGGGAAGGGTACGCGGAGTTCCTGCCGCTCTTCACCGCTGGTGGGTCACATGGCTGAACGCGTGACCGAAGTGGCGATTCTGGCCGGCGGCTGCTTCTGGGGAATGGAAGAGCTCATCCGCGCCATTCCGGGCGTGCTCGACACCGATGTGGGGTACACCGGCGGCTGGCTGGAGCATCCCACGTATCACGACACGCACGACAGCAAGAGCGGACACGCCGAGAGTGTGCGCGTGGTCTTCGATCCCACGGTGCTGGGGTACGACGTGCTGTTGCGCGACTGGTTCTTCCGCATGCATGACCCCACCACGCTCAACCGGCAGGGCAACGACATCGGCACGCAGTACCGCAGCGCGATCTTCTATACCACGCCGGAGCAGAAGGACATCGCGGAGCGGGTGAAGATGGAGGTCGCCGCGAGCGGTCTGTGGAGTCGCCCCATCACCACCGAGATCGTGCCGGAAGCTACGTGGTGGACGGCGGAGGGGTACCACCAGGATTATCTGCAGAAGAATCCGGGTGGGTACACGTGCCACTGGATGCGCTGAACCCGGCACGGCGGAACTACGAGCGGCGACGACGAGCAGGGCACGCACGCCGTGGCGGCAACGCGTTGGCCCGAACGCCTTGGCAATAGCGCGCTGGCAACCACGCGGTCGACTACGTGGGCAACGACGCATAGCGAAAACGAGGGGGCGATCCGGCTTGCAGCGGATCGCCCCCTCGTGGTTACGGCAGGTCGCGGATGCGGAGCGCGCCGCTCGGACACTTGCCTACGGCCTCCTTGATGTCATCGTCGGAGGCTTGCGACGTATCCACCCACGGTTGGCGGCGCGGATTGAAGAGGCGGGCATTGGCGCGCACGCAGTTGCCGCTGTGGGCGCAGAGTCCCTGTCGCCATTCCACCACCAATGAGTCCGCCGGGTATTCACGCGTGAGCTGGTCGTTGTGCTGCGTCTCGGACATGCATGCTCCGGTCCAGGGATTGTCGACGGCCGCAGGGTACATCACAGGCTGGTGCCCGGTCCTTCCAAAACAATAGTCAACGTCCACCGTACCCGTGCCAGGCAGCGGCATGCGGGAGCGGCGCGTAATTTGGCGACACCTCTCGCCACCCTCAGTCCGCCCTATGACGACTGCCCTCCGCCGGACCGCCCTGCCGGTCCTCTCGTACTCGGCGCCGCTGCTGCTGGCCGCGACGACCGCTGCGTCGCTGCACGCCCAGCGCGCCCCCCGCGCCACCACCGCGCCTGTGCCTCCCGCCACGACCGTGGCCACGGAGTTCGACCGCCTTCACTTCCGCAGCATCGGCCCGGCTACCATGTCGGGGCGTGTTGCCGACGTGGCGGTCTACGAGGCCAATCCCAGCATCTACTACGTGGGCACCGCCCACGGCGGCGTGTGGAAAACCGTGAACAACGGCACCACCTTCACGCCGCAGTTCCAGCATGAAGGGCTGATCGCCACCGGCGACGTGGCCGTGTCGCAAATCGACCCCAACGTGGTGTGGGTGGGCGCCGGCGAGAGCAACAATCGCCAGTCCACGTCGTGGGGTGGTGGCATCTACAAGAGCACCGACGGCGGCAAGAGTTACGCGCTGATGGGGCTACCCAACTCGAAGCACATCAACCGCGTGGTAATCCACCCCACCAACCACGACGTGGTGCTGGTGGCCGCGACCGGTCCGCTCTTCGGCCCCGGCGGCGATCGCGGCGTGTACAAGACCACCGATGGCGGCAAGACGTGGAAGCAGGTGCTCAAGGGCGATGACGACACCGGCGCCAATGATCTCGTGATGTCGCCGAGTGATCCCACCGTGCTGTTCGCCAGCATGTATCAGCGCCGTCGCACCACCTGCTGCATGAACGGTGGTGGCCCCGGCAGCGCGCTCTTCAAGAGCACCGATGGCGGCGACACGTGGACCAAGGTCACCGGCGCCGGCTTCCCCACGGGATCACTGGGCCGCATTGCGGTCGACGTGTTCCGTCAGAGCAGCAACATCGTGTACGCCACCGTCGAAGCGCCCACGGTCACGCGCGCCGGTGCCGCCAACGCGGCCGCCGAAAGCGACGAGATGAGCAACACGCCGCGCGCGCCGCAGCAGGGGGCCACGGGGGTGTACCGCTCGCTCGATGGCGGCGCCACGTGGACGAAGATGAGCGGTACCAATCCGCGCCCCATGTACTTCTCCAACCTGCGCGTGGATCCGGTGAACCCCGATCGCGTGTACATGGGTGGCGTGGGGCTACACCTGAGTGTGGATGGTGGCAAGCGCTTCGAGCCCGACGCAGCGCAGGTGATTCACGACGACATCCACGCCATCTGGGTGAACCCGAAGAACCCCGAGCACGTGCTGATCGGCGGTGACGGCGGGCTTGGCGTGAGCTACGATCTGAGCCGCACCTGGCAGTTCATTCCCAATCTGCCGGTAGGGTTGTTCTACCATGTGAGCTACGACATGGAGTTGCCGTACAACGTGTGCGGCGGCATGCAGGACAACTACGACTGGTGCGGCCCCAGCGCATCGCGCATGAACCGCGGCATCTTCAACTACGACTGGTTCCAGATCCTCGGTGGCGACGGCTTCGTGGCGATCCCCGACCTTCGCGACTCGCGCATCGTGTACACCGAGTCGCAGGACGGCAACATCGTGCGTCGCAACAAGGTGACCGGTGAGTCGCGGCAGATCCGCCCCACGCCGCAG
This sequence comes from uncultured Gemmatimonas sp., assembly GCA_964577455.1. Lineage (GTDB taxonomy): Bacteria > Gemmatimonadota > Gemmatimonadetes > Gemmatimonadales > Gemmatimonadaceae > Gemmatimonas. Next base: position 5,061 of record CAZNZG010000058.1, read on the forward strand.
AACGTGACCAATGCGCAGCCCGGCGACAACTATCGCTTCCACTGGGATACGCCGCTCATGCTGTCGCCCAACGATCCCGGCATTCTGCTGGCGGCGGCCAACAAGCTGTTCCGCTCGCGCGACCGCGGGGATTCGTGGGAGGCGATTTCGCCCGATCTCACGAAGAACGCGAACCGCGACACCATCGTCACGATGGGGGTAAAGGGGAGCGATATCGCCATCGCGCGCAACGACGGCATCTCGCGCTGGCCGGCGATCGTGTCGCTGTCGGAGAGCCCCAAGCAGGCCGGTGTGTTCTACACCGGCACTGATGATGGCACCGTGAGTGTATCGCGCGATGACGGCAAGACGTGGCAGAACATCACGAAGAACATTCCGGGCTTCCCTGCCGGCAATGTGTACGTGAGCGAGGTCGTGGCGAGCCGGTTCGATGCGGGCACGGTGTACATCACCGTGGCCAACTACCGTGAGAACGACTACGCGCCGTACATCTGGGTGTCGAATGACTTCGGCGCCACGTTCCGCAGCATCGTGAGCGGGTTGAGTGGCGAAGTGGTGCGCACGCTCACCGAAGACACGAAGAACGCCGACGTGCTGTACGTGGGCACCGAGACGGGCATTTTCGTGAGCATCGATCGCGGGCGCACGTGGAAGCGGCTCAAGGCCAACTTCCCCACCGTGCGCGTGGACGAGCTCACCATTCACCCGCGCGACAACGCCCTGATCGTGGCCACTCACGGCCGTTCGCTGTGGATCCTCGATCACCTCGAGCCCATTCAGGAGTACGCCGCGGCGCAGAAGGCCACCGCCTCGCTCTTCACTCCCGGCATGGCGCTGCAGTGGAAGGCCAAGGACGATCGTAACGACGAGTTTTGGGGGCACCAGTTCTTCACGGGTGAGAACCCGCCGACCGAGGCGGTCATGCAGCTGCACTTCAAGGCGCCCGTGAAGAACCCCATGCTGCGCATTGCCGATAAGAGCGGCACGGTGCTGCGTGAGCTCGTGGTGCCCGAGGCGAAGAACGCGGCCGGCATTCAGACCGTGTGCTGGGATCACCGTGTGACGCCCGTGGCCGATGTGAATGCCGCGGCGGCACCGGCGCGTGCCCCGGGCGCTGGCGCTGCTGCTGCTGCGCCGTCGCGCGAAGTCATCGCGGGCTATCCGCAGGAGCTGCCCACGATCGGCTATCTGCCGGAGAATCCGTGTGCCCCGGCGGGTGGCCAGGGCGGTGGGGGTCGCTTTGGCGGTGGCACCAATCAGGGCCCCATGGTGATGCCGGGTACGTACACCGTGTCGCTGGTGGTGGACGGTAGCGTGGTGGAGAGCAAGCCGCTCACGATCGTCATGGACCCGCAGGTGAAGCTCACGGATGCCGAGCGTGTGGCGTACAACGCGGCGGCGATGGAACTGCATGCGGCACAGCAGAAGGGTGTGGCCGCAGCCGCGCCGCTGGCGGCGCTGCAGGCGCAGATGCGTGCGGTGGGCGCGAAGGTGGACAGCACGGCCACGCTCCCCGCCGACGTGAAGACGCAGTGGGGGGCGTTCCGGAAGGACTTCGACGCCATCCGTGCCAAGTTCGGTGTGGGAGCGATCGCCCTGCCGGGCGGATTTGGTGGTGGCTTTGGCGGCGGTGCAGGCAGCGACGCCAACGTGCTGGGCCGTGTGGGCGCGGCCAAGGCGAACCTGCTGGCCAACTGGGAAGTGCCGAGCGCTGCGACGGTGAAGCAGGGCGCGGATGCGCGCGCGGCGCTGGAT
>CAZNZG010000058.1:6825-15947 GCA_964577455.1 uncultured Gemmatimonas sp.
GAGATCGGCACGTTCATGCCCAAGGCGCGTGCGATGGCCTCGGCCCTGGCGGCGAACGGCATCACGCTGACCGTGGGGAACTGAGCGCGGCGTAATCGCCAGCTGTCATGCATGAGGGCGGCGCTTCACTCGGGTGAGTGGGGCGCCGCCCTTAAACGCTCCAATCCCTCAGTCTCGCAGCTCAACGCCCAGCCAATGCCCACGAGAATGGCCAGGCCGGCCAGCGCGTATGTGGTGGAAACATCAGAGTCGGCCGCCGCTCATGCGTCCCGTTCCAGCTGAAAGAAGAACGGTGCGGCACCGCGCATGTCCATCAGTCCGAACACGGTGCGGTGGTCGATGCGCCGGAACAGATCGATGATCGGCAGATGATCATACACCATCGCCGCCGTCGTCACGCCCCGATACGTCATCGCTCGCAACCGGGCCCGCGGCTGGCGCGTGCGGAGCAGCGGTGTGGCGAGGGTGAACAGCCTGCGTGACACCGCATGCCGCGTGAGCGCGTGGTAGCGCGACAGCGAAAGCGGAATGCGCCGCGGGTCGATGGCGTACCGCTGACCGGCGCGGTCCCGGAACACGAGCGGGTGTACCGCCTCGTCGCTCTCGAACGTCTTGCCGTACCACTTGTAGGTCTCGAGCAAGCCGTCCATGTCGTGACCGGTGGGCACGCCGGAGCCACGCCAGTGGCCATGCATCTCCTGCGTGGTCACCGCCGGCAGCGCGTCGAAGTATGCCAGAGCCTCGGTCAGCGTCATCGTTCCGGTCATGGTACCCGCCGGGGTCGGCAGCGAGTGGTCACGCGCGTCTCCTTGGAATGTCCGTGCGGCGAATGTCGTGCATGCGGTGACGATGATGGGCCCCTTCGTTGCCTGCAACGGAGGCGGGGCGAGCCACTTGCGCCTCTCTCACCGTGACTGAACGTTAGACTACATGATCTACAGTCCAATCCGGATGCGTCAATGTTTCGGAGTGTGACGCACTTCGCCGATACAATACGCGATAGCCAAGTGCGACGTACCGGTGGTGCTCTGGATCAGGCTGCGGAAGTTCGCGGTATAGCTCGCATACGGCAGTGATTTCTTGCAGTCCAATCAGCGTTATGCCGACCTAAGCCAAGACCCTCTCGTCAAATGGATCGCGTGATTGCCTTGGCAGGTCTCACCATCGTGCTTGTAGCCGCTGCGTATCTTGTCGTGCTTGGTGGCAGCGCCCTGTTGCGCCCAGCACTGGCCACGCGGTTTCTCAGTGGGTTCGCCACGACCCAGCCCCTGCATTTTGTCGAGCTCGGCCTGCGCATTGTGGCGGGTGCTGCGTTCATCATTTCCGCGCCAGGGCTGGCGTTCGGCGATGCCGTCGCTACGATGGGCTGGGTCCTCGTCACAACGTCACTGGTGCTGGCGCTTGTTCCCTGGCGCTTGCACCAACGCTTCGCCTCCTGGTCCGTGCCGCAAGCACTCCAGTATCTGCCAATGATCGGTGTGGCGTCGCTCGCTGCCGGCCTCGGTCTGGTAGCGGCGGTCGTCCTTCCGCATGTAGTCGCCTAGGGGGCCTGGATGGTCGCCATGTGCCGCTCGCGGCATTATCACATCTGCACGGTAACCTCAATATCGCCTCAGAAAGGGGGAGGTCTGCAGTGAACGACGGATCCAAGAAGTTCAGCATCGGCATGGTCCTCGGACTCGCGGTGGGAATGCTCCTCTATCGCCTGATACTCGGCTGATACTCAGGGCATCGGTATACACGGGAGAACGACGCGTGCTACCGACAGGGGCGGGAGCGGTGGCGGTTGCAGGGCCACCGCTCCACTTCACGGAATGACTGCGGCGGCCCCACAACCGCAATTCATCGTAGCACGTGTACCAGAAGCCAGCGTTACGGCACTCACATCCATAGAGGACCGCACACCACAGCGGTCGACGTCATCACGCGAGTACGTAGCATTTCCACCGAGAGTCCCAATCTTCCCGCGATGAGCACACCTGCAGTCTCCACGTGGCGCTGCACGAGCTGCAAGACCAGTGACCCTGCGTTGAGGTACAGCTCGGGCAAGATGGCGAAGTGCAAGGATTGCCAGCGCTTCTACAACTTGACCGTCAACGCGGTGAAGATACGGAAGCATGGTCGGCAGCCGTCGCTGAGCATCAGTCGCGAGGCATTTCTCGAGTGGGCACGCTCCGGCGCGCGATCTTGCCACTTCTGCGGCGTCAGCGAGGAGGACCTTCCAAAACTCCAGCTCAAGTCCTCGATCGGCCTTCTCGTTGAAGCGCTGGGAATCGACAGGTTGGACAACGAGGGCGACTACACAATCTCCAACATCGCATTCTGCTGCTACGCGTGCAACAAGGCGAAGGGCAACGTGTTCACGACGCCTGAGATGGAGCGGATCGGTGCAGCCATCGCCGAGGTTTGGCGTGGGCGATTGTGAGTGAGCGAGGATCCTCTCCCCGCGCTCCAACCGATCGTTGCGGCGTAGGGAGTCACGCATCGTTCCGAGCCGGCGGCATGGCTTCAACTCTGCGGCTCCGCAGCTGAACCGTGGCGGAGCAGCCCTCGCAGATCCGGCCACCGCGAAGACGTTTATCGGCGGCGTTGTCTCGAGTACTGCCACCCACTTCGTGGAGGTCGCGCTTCGCATCCTCACCGTAGCTCCTTGGCGACTGCACCAGCGGTTTGCCGCGTGGTTCGTGCCGCACGCGTCCGCACGCCTGCTCCTCATTGGCGTCATGTCCAGTGTAGCCGGCTGCGCGCTCGTCACCGCGCTCTGTTTTCCGCGCGCCGCAGGATATTGCACGGCATCACGATGCGCATGCTCAGCGAAGCAACGAAGTGACGGTTGGCACATGAGTACCACCAGCACGTGGTAACCGGGCGCCCTGATGACACTGGACTACCCGTGTCCCGTCTGAGGTGGGACATCCCTTTGGCGCTCCGCCAATACGACTGCCCGCGACCGTGTGTCATTGAGCTCTCCCATAGAATCGTACTGGTACTCGATAATCGCGAAGGTGATCGGGATACCCGAACGGAGTCGCGCGTGGCGTTTCCGGTTGCGCTAATTTCTGCCGAACCATCCAATGCGATGCACTCGCTCTCTGGCGCGATCTGCATCGGTACAACTGAGTGCGCCCGCGATGGAAAGTCCGTCCTTGGCAGGGCCTATCGATTTTCGTGCGAAGGAGAGGGAACATCCGTTTGCAATACATCCGATTCAGAGCCTTGGGCTTGGGGATCGCTGCAGTGGTGACGGCGACATTGGCAGGCTGCAGGTATGGGCCCATTCATACATCTGCAGAGTTTGGCAATGCCGTCGCGCAACCTGGTTCGCATGTCTTTGCTCTAGCCAGCAAGTGGGAGCGTAAGCGCGATCCCGAAGGATTTCTTGCCACATTCCCTGATGGGGGCAGAGCCAAGGTCGTCACGGTGGAAGCACGCGTTTACGTGGTCGACGTGGACCGACATATCATCGTGCGTGTTGCTCGAATTCCAGACTTCGCGGGTATCCCGAGGCCCAGTTCGGTCCATATCGAGGGCTGGCAAGGTGGCGATCTCTACGTCAGGCTAGTCGGCCATGGCGGGAGCGCGCGGCAAGGCGACGACATTTCCAATGCGCGACGGCTCTATTTCCGCGCGTCGTCTGGCGGGAGCATCACTCCCGTCGAAAGGCTTCCTGCCGGATTGGAACGCGGGGCAATGTCAGGCCCCTCGGGCGAGCCACATTTCCTACGCCTCAGCAGATCGGGCACCACAATCGACATCGGTATCGACGGCGAACCGTACCGTTCGACCAAAAGAGCCCGTGTTATCATCGATCCCGAGTCCGGCGAACCGAAGTTTGACGTCATCCCTTGAGGTGTCATGTCTCCGAGACTTCGGAATGCAAAACCATGCGCTCTGGCCGACCCGTCAGTTGCCGTGTCCACGATCCGATGAATAGCTGAAGCTGGTGAAGGTGTGCTGTGCCCCGAGCCTCTGCAGTGCAGTTCTCACCTCAGATTGGCAATCAGACAAACGAAGCGCGGTGGCTGACGGCCACGCTGTTGTGGCATCGGCTACTTCGGCGTATTTCATGGAGTGACTGCAGCATAGGCGCACTCTGGACACCCCACAGACTCGTACGTATCCGCGGGTGCGTTCAATTCCCCGAAAGTGAAATGCCATGAACGTTTCCGTCTGTTCAATTTGCAGCGCGCTTCGCTGCACACTGGCGCTGTTGGCGCTGCCGGCCATGGGGCTGCGGGCCCAATCCACGACGAGGTACGACCGCGTGACTCTTGGCGCGATGATGATGGACCCTCCACCGGATTGAACGCCGTGCCCGTAGGTGACATGGGTGTCCAATGTGCCACCACTGTGTCGAACGCCGCCGCGGCGGCACGCAAACCTCTTCGCTGACCAATACCACTCTCGATGACGAGCAAGCGTGTACGCCGCGAACGTGACGAGCTCCAGAGCATCCCCGGCGTAGGGCCGAGCCTCGCGCAGGATCTGCGCGACCTCGGGATCCATCAGGTGGCTGAGCTCAGGGGCCAGAATCCGGAACAGCTCTACACACGCCTCATCGCGCAGCGGGGTGTGCATCAGGACCGGTGCGTCTTGTATGTTTTCCGCTGCGCCGTGTACTTCGCCGAGACGCCCGAGCCGGAGCCGGAGCTTCTGAAATGGTGGCACTGGAAGGATCCGCAGCCCGCGGCACCGATCTGCTGACGGTGGGTAGAAGAAAAGATGCCACGAACTCCCTCTATGCGTGTACTTCTTACCATTGCCTGCGCCGTGAGCCTCGCGGCGTGCAGTCTCGCGCCGCAGTTGAGCCCTCGCGCTGTTGGCTGTTACGCGGTCGAGCTGGACTCGTTTCCCGCCGTCTTCAGCCACATGCTCGTGCCGGTACCCCCGGCGCTCGTGCGCCTCGATACGATCAATGGCGGCCAGCTCGAAGTCCCCACGACATGGCTCGAACAGCAAGGGCTGAACCTGCGCGGCGCCGCCGTGGGGCTGATGCGTCCCGGCTGGAGAATTGAGGGAGGAAAGGTGAGGCTCGAGCGCGTGGGGCCATCGCTGCTGCCGCCCGACTCCGTCGTGATCACCTTCAGTGGCGGGCCTGGCATGCTCGCCGCATCGCTTGGCGCCGATAGCGCCGGAAACTGGAGCGGCTGGGCGTTTGCCATGGAAGGGGCCGCGCTGAACGGTGGGCCGATCGTGCCCATGCGTCTGATGCGCCGCGCGTGCGGCGCCGTGCCGCTGGGGATCTCGCGATACCGCTGAGACCGGTAATGCCGTGCCGGAGCGTGTGTCTGGTCGATTACCGGCAGCTGACGTTTCCTTAACGGGCGCTCCGTGAGCCGGCACGTACATTCACCGTGTCGGCGCTTGGCCGGCTCCCCCGGACCTCCGGGCCGCCTTTGTGGGAGTGAATGTCATGCCTCGTTCGTATCACCTTCCGCTCTTCTCTGCGCTGGGTACGGGTGCGATTGCCGCACTGGTCCTGTCCACGACCCGCACGCCGCTCGTCGCACAGGACACCACGCCCACGTACGCCAAGGACGTGGCCCCCATCCTCAATGCCAACTGCGCCGGCTGTCATCGGCCCGGCGGGCTTGGCCCGTTCTCGCTGATGGACTACGACAGCGTGCGCGCCAATGCCATGGACATCAAGGACGCGGTGGAGACCGGCTACATGCCGCCGTGGCACGCCGAGGGGCCACGCGGTGTGTTCCACAACGACCGTCGGCTGTCCGATATCGACAAGCGCACCATCCTGCGCTGGCTCGAAACGGGCGCAAAGGCCGGTGATCTCAAGAAGGCTCCGCCCAAGCCGACCTTCGCCAGCGGCTGGGAACTCGGTGCCCCCGATGCCATTGTGACGATGGCCGAGTCGTTTGCCGTGCCAGCCAAGGGCACGGTGGATTATCAGTACTTCGAAATCCCCACCAACTTCACCGAAGACAAATGGGTGGACGCCATCGAGTTCATGCCCGGTGCGCGTGAGGTGGTGCATCACGTCCTCGTGTATGCCCGCGTGCCGCAGGCGTCGCAGGGACCGGTGACTACGGCGGCGACGGCGAGCGCCGCCCCGGTGCCTGGCGCCGCACCCGCTGCGCGCCCCAAGCCGCTCTTCGTGAACCAGCCGCATTACGAAACGCCCCCCGATCCGCCGCGTCAGCCCGGCGACAAGCATCCGCCGCCACGCCAGCTCGGTACGCTCATCGGCGGCACTGCGCCCGGTACCAACGTGATGTATTTCCCCAAAGGCACCGCGTTGCGGCTGCGCGCGGGCACCGTGCTCACGTTCCAGATGCACTACACGGCGCACGGACACGAGATGACCGATCGCACGAGCGTGGGCTTCCGCTTCGCCAAGGAAGCCCCTGCCGAAGAGATGCGCATGAGCGCGTTCATCAACGGCGCGTTCACGCTGCCCGCCGGCACGAAGGATGTCGACGTGACGGCGGTCCTCGAACCCACCGAGCCCGTGAAGATCTTCGGGCTGCTGCCGCACACGCATCTGCGCGGCACGCGCTGGAAGTACGAGCTGCAGATGGCCGATGGCACGAAGACGCTGGTGCTCGACGTACCGCGCTACGACTTCAACTGGCAGACGTACTACTTCTTCAAGGAACCCCTCGAGATCCCCGCCGGCGCCAAGCTCGTCTCCACCGCCTGGTACGACAACTCGGCCGGGAATCCCCACAATCCCGACGCGAAGCAGGATGTGAAGTGGGGCGATCAGACGTGGGAAGAAATGCAGTACACGGGGTTTTTGTATACGGTGCCGAGTAGACGGTTGAAGACGGGGCCGTAGCAGCGACACCCATCGAGATCATTATCGCCGTGACCGTCCACGAAGACCGACCGAAACTGTTGGCGAGCGCTGATGCGCGAGCCGCGCGACGACAGGCGCTCGACGCACCGCACATGCGGCCTCTCGTGCAGTAGTACATCGGCTCTGGCCACCGTATCCGGCCGGCGATCGGTCCAGATATCGCGTCCGGATGGCCGCACCTCCTCCGGCTGCTCGCGCTGCTCCCGCGCCTCCGTGCGGTTGTCCTCGTCGGAGGGAAGGCACAGCGCGTCGCCGCGGACCTCGCGGTGGCGCGCCGGTCGCGGCTCAGCGCCCAGTGATGCCCACCAGGATGGCCAGACCGGTCAGCGTCAGGTGATCCATGATGGTCGCCGTCAGGGGTGAATCTCCGTGACTATCGGCAGCATGATGTTGGATGCCCGCGCCTTGCTGCGGTACACCCGATGGGTCGCGGCGCGGAAATCTCCCGGCGCCGCCTCGAAGATGTTGGGAACGAACGTCTGCGGATTGCGGTCGATGAGCGGGAACCAGCTGCTCTGTACCTGCACCATCACCTTGTGTCCCTTCTTGAAGGTGTAGGCCTGCGTGTGCAGGTCCACGGTGACGGCCTCGGGCACCCCGGGCGTCAACGGGATGGGCTTCGCGGGGTCCTTCCGGAATCGCGCCCGCGTGACGTCGTTGGCCACCATGAACTGGTAGCCGTTCATCCGGCGATCCTGCATGCCGGTGTCGGGGTACACGTCGATCAGCTTGACCACGAAATCGGCGTCGCTACCCGTGGTGGCCACGTGCAGCGTGACGGACAGGTCGCCGGCGATCGTGAGGTCCTCGGTCAGCGTGGGGAGCTCCCAGCTGAGTACGTCCGGGCGGTTGTGCACGAACCGCTGGTCGTCGGTGAGCCACGTGGACCATGTGGAGCCCGGCCCGTACGTCATCTGGATGGGGCGCTGCCGGTACGGCACCGGGCGCGCAGGGTCGGACACGTACGCGTCGAAGGTGGGCGCCGAGGTGGTGGGCGGGGCGAAGGACAGCGCACCGCCCTCGCGCAGATAGAGCGGCCGCTGGGCCACTCCCTGCTTCGGTGGCCACGCGTCGTAGCGCTTCCACACATTGCTCCCCGCCTCGAACACCAGCGCCTCGGGGATGGACAGCGCCGGCCCGTCCTTGAGGTGCAGGGCGAAGAAGGGGGCCATGACCGAGTCGCGGAAGAACTGCGCCGTGGGTGACCCGAACTGGATGGGACCCAGCGCACGGCCGTCGCCGCGCATCCACCCGCCGTGGTTCCACGGCCCCACGACGAGGAAGTTCCTGTTTTCGCGATCGTGCTTCTCGAGCTCGCGGTAGATGGTGACGGGCCCGTAGAAGTCTTCCTGATCCCACCACCCCGCCACGTGCAGGGCAGGCACCGTGACCTTGTCGAGATAGCCGACCATCGCCTGACGCTGCCAGAAGGCGTCGAAATTCGGATGCTGCGCGAAGTCGTTCCACGTGGGAATCGCGCCCTTGAGGAACCTATCGTTCACGGTCTTGAGCGAGCCGAGCTTGAGGTACCACTGATAGGTGTCGTACGTGTCCATGCTGAACTGCTGCACGTTCTTGCCGCTCTCCATCATCGTGGCGTATTCGAACCCGTAGCTCAGCCGGAACGCCCCGTTGTGGTGGAAGTCGTCACCCTTCCACATGTCGGCGGGGGAGGCCTGCGGCGATGCGGCCTTGAGGGCGGGGTGGGGGTCCAGCATGGCCATCGCCGTGGTCCACCCCGGATACGACACGCCGGTCATTCCCACGCGGCCGTTGTTGTTGGGCACCTGGCGCAGCAGCCAGTCGATGCTGTCGTAGGCATCGGTGCTTTCGTCGAAGGCCGTGGGGTCGGCGCGATTGGTGCGCGGGGGGCGCTGCATCACGAAGCGCCCTTCGCTGCGGAATTTCCCGCGCAGGTCCTGGAAGACGAAGATGTAGCCATCGGCCGGATTGCCGCGTGACATGAAGCCCCACGCATTGGCCACGCTCTGCGGCGTGTTGCCGTCCACGCCGTACGGCGTGCGCACGAACAGGAAGGGGAGCGGACGCGCGGGGGCCGCCGGTGCCAGGATGCGCGTGTACAGCTTCACCCCGTCGCGCATGGGGATCATCGCCTCCGTCAGCACGTACGCCGGAGGGGAGGCGGCCGGCGTCTGCGCGTGCAATGCGCTGGCGACGAGCCACAGCATGGGGAGGATAGCCGGAAGGCGCATGGACTCGGACCTCGGGCGGGACAGGAGGGGCATCGGGATGGACGGACGGCAAGGCGAGCCTACGGCCTGATTGCCGATCGCGCCAGCGCCAC
>CAZNZG010000059.1:0-15772 GCA_964577455.1 uncultured Gemmatimonas sp.
CGAACCCATCGTGCCCTGCGCCTGAAGCGCCGTCGCTCCAAGCATGGCGACAGCGACTGCCGCCAGATTCCGAAAGACCATTGGCTCTCCTCGTGCTGCTGCGGTCAGCACCGCAGCCCGTGATGATCGTGCGTCGGGCGAACGGAGGACCACCCGACCTCGCCGAGCTCAGCAACTGAAGGGCCAACGCGCATGTGCCCGTGCGCCTCAACGCTATGGCAATACTCGACTTGGCTTTGACGATTTGCTCACGATGCCCGCCGGAGGGCGATTCGTCCCAGAACGAATATCAGAGTGTAGCGCGTGGCGAACATCCTGTTGAGAACGGGCAACGCGTACCGTCACGACGGTTCCGTCCATGCGGACGAGCTTCCCCCCTCACGCCGCCCGAAGCACCTGCCCGCCATATCGCCGCAGATAGAGCCACAGCGAGTACAGCGTGAGCCCCACTGCCGCCGTCATGCTCACCACCCCCACGAAGCCGTTGAACCAGGCGAAGGCCTGCCATTCGCTGGCCCCCAGCCACTGGCGGTGCTCGGCCAGGGTACTGGCGAAGAACCAGAAGTAGGCAGCGCCCAGCCAGATGCTCTGGAAGGTCGTCTTCCACTTGGCGGGGCCGATGGCGGCAATCACGAGCCCGCGGCGGGCCGCCACCTGACGGAAGATCGTCATGAACGCCTCGCGCCCCAGCACCACCAGTACGATCCAGAGCGGCAGACTCACGCGGCCGAAGGGGAGTTCGAAAAGGAACGGACTGTCGGCCTGCCCACCATGTGCCACCACGAACGCCGCATGCTTCTGCAGCAGATACATCGGCACGAGTGTGGCCAGCAGCAGCAGCTTGTCGGCAAGCGGATCGAGCAGGCGGCCGAGGTCGGTGACCAGATTGCGCGAGCGCGCAAGGTGGCCGTCCCAGTAGTCGGTGATCGCGGCCACCAGGAACAGCAGGAAGGCGATCAGCCGCGCGCTCCACGAGGTGGTGAACGGCAACCACGCAATCAGGGGCGTGAGGGCGATGCGGCCCACAGTGATTGCGTTCGGAAGGTTCACGGCAGGAGGGCTACGCCAGTGTCTTGAGCACCAGCTTGGAGACGGCTTTGAGTGTGTCGAAGACCCCGTCACCGGTGACCGCGACCGCTTCGAAATACGGCACACGCTCCACCCACTCGCCGGTGGGCAGTTGGCTCACCAGTGACTCACCCGGGCGGAACGGATCGGCCAGCGGACGCATCCGCGACGGATCCGTGACCTCCCACCCCGGGTTCAGCATGGCCTGCAATTCAGCCACCGGCGCCGCGTTGGGAAGATCGCGCTTGTTGTACTGGATGACGAAGGGCATGCGCGTGAGGTCGTAGCCATACGCCGCCATGTTGTCATACAGGTTCTGCATGGACTCGAGGTTCGCTTCCGCCCGCTCGGCTTGCGAGTCGGCCACGAACACCACACCGTCCACTCCCTTCAAGATGAGCTTGCGCGATGCATTGTAGTAGACCTGCCCCGGCACCGTATAGAGGTGGAAGCGGGTCTTGAAGCCGCGGATCGTCCCCAGATCGACCGGCAGGAAGTCGAAGAAGAGCGTCCGTTCCGTTTCGGTGGCGAGCGAAATGAGCTTGCCGCGCGTGTTCGGCGAGACCTTGCCGTACACGTACTCGAGGTTGGTGGTCTTGCCGCCGAGACCGGGACCGTAGAATACGATCTTGCAGTTGATCTCGCGCGACGCGTAGTTGATCATCGACATCGACGCGCCCCGTTACTGAAACAAGCGGTCGATCTCATCTTCGGCGCCGGCCAGGAAGCCCGGTGGCGCCGCATCGCGGGCGTCACCACGGGCGAACACGCCTTCGAAGATGCGAGTGAGTTCGTCCACCGCCGACTTCATGCGAAGCCGCACGAGGCCGAGCGTGGTGCGGTTGTCGAAGAGCACCACGAGAATGACGCGCCGCGCGATATCGGCGAGGTACATGCTTTCGCGCTCACCCTGATGGAAGAGCACGTTGAAGTCGCTCTCGCCGATGAGACGAGCGAGCTGGTCATTGGCGCTGAAATCGGCCGCCGTGAGCGTGGCAAAGGCCGTCGCGTCGAAGTTGGGCGGTTCGCCCACGGTGGCAACGAGTTGCCCGCTACGGTCCACGAGAAGGGCGCAGCGCGCCTTCGCGTCGTAGAGAAACCGCTGCAGGGTGATCGTAATGGCCCCGAAGTCGTCCTCGGTGAACGACCAGGTGGCGGCGCCGATGGGCATAGTGACGGGGGTGCCGGTGACGTCGGCCATGGTTGCCGACCACGTGACGTTAACCCGTCACCCGGGACTGGCAAGCCACCGCCGCAATTCTAGGAACGTAACACCCGCTCGGTCCGGCGCAGGACCCCTCGGGCCCGGCGGCGCAACAGCGGGTGCGGCTCCCACTGCAGGTAATCACGGAGGAGCCGCGCACTATCAACGCTCGGATGGGCCCGAAGGTAACCGAGCGCCGCCAGCCGCTTGAGCTTGTCGGGATGGAAGAGACTGCGGCGGTGACGCTTCTGGGCGGCGCTCCACCCCACGATCCCCACCGCGGCGCCGACCACGAGCCCGAGGCTCACCAGCCCGAGCGTGGACAAGCCACTGCCCCGACGCCTCATGCCCGGCCTCACGCCCGGCCTCCGGCCGATGTTCCATTGCGTTGCGGCATCACATCTCCCGTCGCGCGGCCAGTGCCTGCGCGATCGTCACGCCATCGGCGTATTCGAGGTCGCCGCCCACGGGGAGCCCACGAGCGATCCGCGTGACCCGTATGGCCCGCGCGGCGAGTTGACGTTGCACGTAGAGAGCGGTCGCCTCACCCTCGAGGGAGGGGTTGGTGGCCAGAATGACCTCCCGTACCCCTTCGGGCTCGAGCCGTGCCAGCAACGTGCCGATGGCGAGGTCGTCCGGGCCCACGCCATCGAGCGGCGAGAGCCGCCCTCCCAGCACGTGGTACAGCCCCCGATACTCGCCGGCCCGTTCGATCGAGGCGATATCGCTCGCCTCCTCGACCACGCACACGATCGACGGATCACGGCGCGGATCGGCACAGAGCGCGCACAGCGGCGATTCGGTGAGGTTGTGGCACCGGTCGCAGGGGCGCACGCGCTCGGTGAGGGCCACCAGCGCGTCGGCCAGCCGACGGCTCTGCGCCGCCGGCTGCCGCAGCAAATGGTACGTGAGCCGCAGCGCGGTCTTGCGCCCGATGCCGGGCAGCCGCGCCAGTTCACTGGTGAGTTCGTCGATGACCGACACGCGTCAGCGCGGAGCGCGCGGGATCAGAATGGAAGCTGGAACGGCAGGTCGATGCCGCCGGTCACCTTCTTGAGCTCCATCTGCATCGCTTCGGCGGCCTTCTTCTGTGCTTCGGCCACGGCCACCACGATCATGTCCTCCACCATCTCCTTGTCCCCCATGATGGACGGATCGATCTGGATGCGCTTGAGCTGCATCTTGCCGTCCACATCGGCGCTGACCATGCCGCCGCCGGCGAGCGCGGAGAACGTGCGCTGGGCGAGCTCTTCCTGCATGGCCTGCATGCGGGCCTGCATGTCCTTGAACTGGCCCAGCATCTTGAAGATATCCATCTGCGTGATCGGATGAGTTTGATGACAAGGGAGGGAGCGGGGAGAAGACGGTCAGGAAGCAGGACGACGTCCTAGTCCAACAGCTCCAGATCGAGCGCCTTCACGGCTGCTTCGAGCAACGGATCCTTCGAGGCCATCTGTTCCGTGCGCTGCTGCTGCACGTCGTGCGCGGTGAGTCGCTTGGTGGGCACGCGCGCGGCGGGGGTGACCATCGCCGCGGCAGCTCCGCTCGCCTGCACGTTGAACGTGGTGATCCCCGCGAAGCAGGTTTGCAACGCGGCCAGCACGTCGGCGCGCGCGCCTTCGACGGCCTTGGAGAAGGTGTCGTCGGCGGGATCGTGTCCGAGGGTGAGCGCGCCCTGCGGGGTGACCTGCATGGGCACGAGACGGTGCACGGCCTGCGCCAGCATGCCGCGGCCGTGGTCGCGAATGGTCTGCGCCACGGCGTTCCAGTTGGCCTTCACCTGCTCCACAGTCGGCGGCGCCCCCGTGCGACGGACGGGTGCCTCGGGGGTGCTGCGGGCCGCCGACCGCTGCGCGGCCGCGGCGGCATCGGCCACCTGCTGCGTGGCGGTGCGTGACGGCGCCGGCGGCATGAACGGCGCGGCCTGCAGTGCGGCAGCGTTGGGCAGCGCCGGTGCCACGGCCGCCGGAGGTGACGGCGGAAGGGCATGCGCCGACGCCACGCGCGACTCGTGCGCCACCCTGCGCGGCGGGTCTTCGTGGCCACCGGCCCCGAAACCCTTCAGCACCTCCTCGAGCTCCACCGTGCGATCGAGCAGCGCGAAGCGCACGAGCAGCGTTTCCAACAGCAGCTGCGGCTGGCCGCTGCGACGATACATGGGCTCCATCTCGAGCAGCGCGTGCAGCATGCGCAGGAGATCCCCCTGCGACACGCGGGTCTTCCGCGCATCGAGCGCGTCGCGCATCGTCTCCGACAGCTCGGGGGGCTGCCCACCGATCGCGATGGCAAAGAGGGCACGCAGCAGCCGCCCGAAGCCGGCGAGCAGCAGCGTGAAGTCCACGCCGGCATCCGCCTGCTGCTGCACCAGGGCAAACACGTCGGCGGCGCGCCGCTCCAGAATCACGTCGAGCAGCGCGAGATAGATCTCATCGGGGACGAGGCCGAGGGCCACGGTCACGTTGTCTCGCGTGACGGCCGCGCTGTCGCCGAGTGACAGCACCTGATCGGTGAGCGACAACGCGTCGCGCAATCCGCCATCGGCGGCGCGCGCAATCATCCCCAGCGCGTCGGTCTCGAACGGGATCCCCTCTTCCGTGAGCACCGCCGCCAGCCGCTCACGAATCTCGGAGGGCCCGATCCGCTTGAGATCGAAGCGCTGGAGACGCGACACCACCGTGCCAAGAACCTTGTGCGCCTCGGTCGTGGCGAAAACGAACACCACGCGCGGCGGCGGCTCCTCGAGCACCTTGAGCAGCGCGTTCCACGCATCGCGCGAGAGCATGTGCGCCTCGTCGACGATGTAGACCTTGTAGCGGTCGTCACCCGAGGGGGCGTACATGGCGCGCTCACGCAGGTCACGGGCATCGGAGACGCCACCGTTCGACGCGGCGTCGATCTCGACGACATCGAGCGACGAGGACCCGCTCCAGATCCGCTGGCAACTCTGGCAGTGCCCGCAGGGCTCGCCGGCAAGCTCCGGCTCACCGCGGCGCTCGCAGTTGAGTGCCATCGCGAGCACGCGCGCCAGCGTGGTCTTGCCCGTCCCGCGGGGACCACACAGCAGATAGCCGTGCGCGACCCGCCCGCGGGCGATGGCGCCCTTGAGGGTGTTCGCAACGTGGGATTGCACCGCCACGGTCGCGAAGTTCCGGGGGCGGTATTTGCGGGCGAGAGCGAGGGACATGCTGCAATCTACCTCAAACCACCCAGCGGCCGGAGGGTCGGCGCCCGCCGGAGTCCCGCTCCGCAGGCCGGCTGTGCGGGGCCAACAAAAAGCCCGCGGAGCACCACAGGCGTGGTTTCTCTCGCGGGCCAGTGCTCCGGGCCTGACGAAGCGACGTCAGACTCCACGTGCGGCTGCTACCTTCGGGGTCCTGACCGATTTGGCGGGCTGCCGCCCTCCGGGACCCGGAGCACCTTCAACATATCCATGGGCACTCGCCGGTGGTACTGGCAACCGTCGGCTTTCGACGACCTCAGCCCAGTACTTCCCCGAACACCTGTCCCAGCACCGCCGCCGCCTGCGCCACCTGCCCCGCACTGGCGTCGAGATGCGTGACGGCCCGCACCCGCGACGGATGCCACATGGTGATGCGTACGCCAAGTTCGGCCGCGCGGGCCACCACCTCGGCAGCACGTGGCACGGGCAGGTCGATCATCACGATGTTGGTATCGGGGGGCACCACCTTCACCCCCGCGGTGCCATCCACCACGTTCGCGAGATACTTCGCGCTCTCGTGATCGTCCGGCAGGCGGTCGTAGTGATGCTCGAGCGCGTGCAGCGCCGCGGCCGCGAGAATGCCGCTCTGCCGCATGCCGCCGCCGAAGCGCTTGCGCACACGATGCGCCCGCGTGATGACGTCGGCCGGGCCCGCCAGACATGCACCGACCGGCGCACCGAGCCCCTTGGAGAAGCTCACCATCACCGTATCGGCGCAGGCCGCCAGATCCGCGACGGGCAGACGCAGCGCCGTGGCCGCGTTCCACAGGCGTGCGCCGTCGAGATGCACCGGCAGCGCGTGCTCACGCGCCACCTGCTGCAGCGCGGCCATGTCGTCACGGCTCGTGACCGACCCCCCGGCGCCATTGTGGGTGTTCTCGAGGCACACGAGGCTCGGCTCGGGCGCATGAATGCTGGGCGTGCGGATGTGCGCGCGCAGATCGTTGGCGCGAAACACGAGCCCCTGCCCCTTCACCGGCCGGCACTGCACACCGCACAGCCCCGCGACCGCAGCGATCTCCCAGTGGAAGATGTGCGCTTCGGCATCGCACAGCAGTTCGGTGCCCGGCGTGCTGTGCACCCAGATCGCGGCCTGGTTGGCCATCGATCCGCTCGGAAAGAACAGCGCCTGTTCCTTCCCCAGCCGCTCCGCCACCACGGCTTCGAGCCGGCGGGTGGTGGGATCGCCGTCAAGCACATCATCACCCACTTCGGCGTTGGCCATCGCCTGCCGCATCGCTGCGGTCGGACGAGTGACGGTGTCGCTACGAAGATCGATCGGGAAGGCCACGGACATTACGGTCAGGATCAGGTACGGGACGAAGGCGGGGATGACGCCGTGGCGACACGCTTGCGAGTCGCCGCAGGAGTTACGCCGCGCCCCGGCTCTTCGCTGTTCCGCAGCGCGGCGAGCTCGCCGCGGCGCAGATCGTACGCCTGGGCCACCTCTCCGCCGAGGAGGAACAGGAAGGCGCTGTAGTAGGTCCAGAACACGACCGACACCACGGCGGCGATCGACCCGGTGTAGAGCGATCCGGGATCGGTGGCACTCAGGATTTTCGCGAAGAAGTAGCGGGCCGTTTCGAAGAGCACGGTGGCGGTGGCGGCGGCCACCATCGCGACCTGCACGTTCGGGCGCCGGCGCGGCAAGCCGCGATACAGCGCGTAGAAGAGCCCGAACACGAGCGCGAGCGCGAGCAGTCGGCCGAACAGGTATTCCACCCCCGACATCGCATCCTGCG
This sequence comes from uncultured Gemmatimonas sp., assembly GCA_964577455.1. Lineage (GTDB taxonomy): Bacteria > Gemmatimonadota > Gemmatimonadetes > Gemmatimonadales > Gemmatimonadaceae > Gemmatimonas. The sequence continues at coordinate 7,235 of CAZNZG010000059.1, forward strand.
CCAAGCCCACGTTGCGCAGCAGCGCGAACCCGCGCGTGGTGGCGAGATCGAGGTACGCCGAGAACACCACGTAGACCGACACCGCGACGGTGGCCACGATCGTGGCCACGAAATCGAACGCTTTGCCGGCCATGATGCCGCGATCGGTGCCATCGAAGATCAGCGCGAGGACGCTGCGCAGCGATCCGAAGAGACGCGTGGAGAACCACGCGAACACGATGGCGGAGTAGATCGTGACCGTGCTGCGCGTGCTGAGGACGTCGGTCACGATCCCGCGCAGCAATTCACTGGCGCTCGGGGCATCGTTGGGGAGCAGCTGCTCCACGAGGGCGGTGACCGTGGCCGCCGCTTCAGCGGGCTCCCGCCCCAGCAGGAACGAGAGCCCGGAAATGAGCAGCAGCACGAACGGCACGAGGGCGAGCAGGATGTTGAAGGCCAGCCCGCCCGCGAGAAAGGGGACATTGTCTTCGGCGCTCTGCATCCAGACGCGCCGAAGAATGTCCCACCAGGGCTCAACCTTCGCCCGTAAGCCCGTCAGCGGCGCCCTCGGCGTCATGGCGCGGTGGCAGGTCATCGGCCATCGGGCCGGATTGGTCCGACGCGCCACGGCGCGCGCGTTCGCTGTAGGCACGACGGCTGTCGGCGTACGCGCGCTTGCTGTTCTCCACGGCGCTTTCGATGTCGGCCCGCGCCTGACGCGCCGCATCACGCCCGGCATTCACGGCCTCGTTCACGGCATCGACCCGCGAGTGCACGGCGCTGCGCGCACGCCCCACGCGCTCGTCCACGGCCGTGCGCGCGCGGTCGGCCCGGTCGGCGAGCTTCTCGCCGAATTCATCGGTCATGTCCTTCACCCGACGCCCGGCGCGACGGGCTTCCCGCGAGATGCGCTCCCGCGTTTCCGCGCCACTCGCCGGGGCAAAGAGCAGTGCCGCCCCGGCACCAATGGCCAGTCCCAACAGCAACATGCCCACCCCGTTGCTGCTGCCGTCACGTTCGATCACGACGACGCGATCGTCGTCATAGCTGTCCCGTGCCATCTGCCCCTCCTGTGAAGTGGGTCCGGCATTGATGCCGTGGACGGTCGAGACCGCCCACGGCCCTCCAACTCGCTTACCTACTCCGGCTCAATCCGAAAGGTCCGCGTCGTCCGGTGCAGCAATGATCGTGCTCGCCCCCGTGGGCATCGGGCGATGCTGTACGGGGGTGGTCACGAACGCGTCCACATACTTCTTCGTCCCGGCGATCCCGAGCTGCGTGAAGAGGAACGTGAACTTGGCGTCGTACGCCGCGCCCAGATTGGCGCGCAACTCGGCGGGCTGCCCCCAGAGCGTCTTCTTGAACGGACCGATCGCCTTCTTGCGCGTCTTGTAGTAGAACTGCGCGTCGCTGTCGGTGGCCTTTCGCTCGTCCTTCGCGTTCACGTCTAGCCAGGCATAGATCTCCTGCAGCAGCTCCGGCGGCAGGTGATCGAACATCATGGTCTGGAAGTTCGTGGCGAGATGGATTTCCGCCGTCTCGCGCTTGGGGAAATTGCCGAATGCCGCATCGGGGAGCGTGGACGCGCCGTGCTGCACCGCACCCGCCATGCCGTACTTGTCACGGCCGAGCTTGGAGAGGACCTCGAGTGTATCGAGGTCGAGCGCCACATCGGCGATGCTGCCGTCGGCGAGCACGACGCCGCCATGCGACGTGCCCGACTGCACGGAAATCTTCGAGAGCCCGGCCATGCCCGGCGCCTGCGCGGCCAGCGTGGCATTGAAGCCTTCCATGAACGCCTCGAGCTCCTCGGGCGTGCTGTTCTCGGTGCCCACTTCGCCGATCTCCCCGCCGATCGAGATCGTCACGCCCGCCGGCTCGGCGGCGCGCACGAAGCGCGTGATGTCCACGCACACTTCGTAGTTGAGGCGCTGCTGTTCGGCGAGGGTGGGCTTGGAGAGGTCCACCAGCGTGGAGGTATCCACGTCGATGTTGTAGAAGCCCGCGGCCACCGCTTCGGTCACGAGCGCCTTCACGGCGTTCACTTCCGTGACCGGGTCCACGGCGTACTTCTTGTGGTTCACCTGGAAGTGGTCACCCTGCACGAAGAGCGGGCCGCGATAGCCCTCGCGCAGCGCGGAGGCGAGCATCACCGTGACGTATTCGGCGGGACGCTGCTCGGTGTAGGCAATTTCCGACCGGGCAATCTCGAGGATGAAGGCGCCGGCCTCGAGCTTCCTCGCCGTGCGGAAGATCGCGCGCGCGGTGTCGTACGACATGGCGCGGATGTTCATGGCGGGCACCGTGAAGCCGCCACACTTGCCCTGCCCACGCGCCACGTAGAGCTCGTGGATCGACGCCGGGCGCACCCCCACATGCTGTCCGATTTCCCAGATCACCCAGCGCGCGAAATCGCGCTCGGCTTCGGTGGCCGCGAAGACGGCCTGATGGACGAGCGTATCGAACTGCTCGGTTTCGAGGACCGAGGCGTCGTGCACCTGCACGGCGCCGTTGGCAACAGTGACGGCACCGCCAAGCAGCGTGGCCGAGGAGATCGGGGATTCAGACATGGGGAGGCGTTGGAGTCGGAGGATCAGCCTACGTGTCAAACTTCCTACGGCCGGCGGCGGGTGGCAACCAGTGGCGGCTCTTGCCCGGCATTTACACGGAGTTACATCGCCCAGCGGGGATCGGGCTTGGGGAGCGCGTCCCATTCCGCGCGTGCGGCCTCGCTGCCTGCCCGGCCAAGCATGGCGTAGGCAAACTGCTTGCCGAGCTCCACGCCGGGCTGGTCGAAGGCGTTGATGCCGTAGAGCTCGCCGGCATAGGCCGTCGCGAGGGCGAAGGTCTGCATGAGCGCTCCGAGGTGCCAGGCATCGACCGCGTCGACGGTCAGCGTGGCATTGAAGCGTCCGCGCGCCGCGAGCGCGCCGGCGGTGGCACGCTGCTCGATGTCGATGAGCTCGCCCAGCGTATGCCCCCCGAGATATCCGAGTTCGGCGATGTCGGCATGCCGCGCGGGGATCTTGCCGTCCCCTTCGCGTCCCTTCACACCGATGAACGTGACGGTCTTGTCGCGCGGGCCTTCCATGAACAGCTGCACCTGCGAGTGCTGATCGGTGGCACCGAGCGCCGGCAGCGGGGTGGGACCGACCGACGAACCATCCGCCCTGATCTTGCCGAGCGACTCCGCCCACAGCTGCACGAACCAGAGCGCGAGGTCACGCAGCGGGTCCGCGTACGGCATGAGCACCTGCACGCTTCGCCCGTGGCAGGTGTCGGCCAGCCATTGCAGCACGGCAAAGGCGCCGGCGCGGTTCCTGGTGAGATCGGCCTCCTGCGCCTCGGTGGTGACCGCAGCGGCGCCCGCCAACAGCGCCTTCACATCGATGCCGATGAGCGCGGCCGGAAGGATACCGACCGGCGAGAGCACCGAAAAGCGCCCGCCCACGTTCGCGGGAATGTCGACGGTGGTGATCCCCTCGGCGCGCGCGATCTTGCGCAGCGCCCCCACCTCGGGATCGGTGACGAACACGAGATGCGTGCGCGCGACCTCTTCACCGAGCGCCGTGGCGAGCGCTTCCCGCACGATGAGGTACTGCGCCATCGTCTCAACCGTCCCTCCCGATTTGGACACCACCAGCACCAGCGTGCGCGCCAGATCGAGGCGCGCCAGCGTCGCGGAGATGGTGGCCGGATCGACGTTGTCGAGGACGTGCAGGCGCGGATGGCCGCCGCGCTGTTCTCTCGTCAGTTCATTCCAGCGCGGCGGGCAGAGCGCGGTGCGCAGCGCAATCGGCCCCAGCGCGGAGCCGCCGATGCCAAGCAGCAGCACGTCGTCGAACCGCCCCGCGGTGCTGGCAGCCACGGCAAGCGACTGCCCGAGCAGTGCCGTGTTGTTGGCGAGCGTGAGAAATCCGAGGTCGTGCACGCGGGCGTGTACGGCGGCGTGCGCGCGTGCGAAGGTCGGCGCAGCCGCCTGCCACTGGGCCTCGGTGATGCCGGCCCCGTGAGGCAGCGCGCCGGCCATCATGTTGGTGAAATCGAAGGAAAGCGACATGGAACAGTGCTCCGTATTCAAGGCTCCGAAAGCTCGACCACCAGACCGTCGTGTGCGGGGAAAATCCCCGCGGGCAGTTCAGCGGCGAGTTCCGCGTGCAGATTGTCGTGTGTGAGGTGCGTGAGGTACGTGCGTGCGGCGCCCACACGCTGGGCCATCGCCACGGCCTCGGTAATTGACAGATGGGTGGGATGAGGCGTGCGCAGCAGCGCATTGAGCACGAGCAGCCGCACGCCGCGCAGCGCGTCCAGCGCGGTGTCGGGGAGCGTCTTGGCGTCGGTGATGTACGCCATGTCGCCAATGCGGAACCCAACCACGGAGGCGCGGCCGTGCGGCACGGCAATGGGGAGCACCGGGGTCCCCTGTACGTCGAAGGGAGTACCCGCCGTGATGGGCACGAGCTGCGCCTCCGGGCGCGTGGTACCCGGAAGCGGCCGGAACGCGGCGTCGAAAATGTACGGGAACCGTCGCGTGAGTGTGTCGAGCGTGGGCGCTTCTCCGTACAGCGGCAGTGGGGTCTCACGGCGAATGGTGATGCTCCGCAGGTCGTCGATGCCGTGGATGTGATCGGCATGTTCGTGCGTGAACAGCACGGCATCCACGGAGGCGACGTCGTTGGCCACCAGTTGCAGCCGCAGTTCCGGGGGCGTGTCGATGAGCAGTCGCGTGCCGTTTCCCACCTCGATCACGGCACCGCAACGCGTCCGCTTGTCGCGCGCATCGGCGGACCGGCAGACGCGACAGGCGCAGCCAATCTGCGGGACGCCGAAGCTGGTGCCCGTACCGAGAAACAGGAGTCGCACGGGCGCCGTCAGCGACGACGCCCGTGCATCAGGCGCAGCATGCGCCGGCCCATGCTCAGACCGTCTCGACCTTGAGCAGGTTGGTCGTGCCGGGCACGTCGAACGGCACGCCGGCGGTCACGAGCACCCGATCGCCCTTGGTCACGAGATTGAGATCGAGCGCTTCGCGGAGGGCCATGGCCACCATGTGATCGTAGCCGCGCGCCGTGGGAACGAGGCGCGGCACCACGCCCCAGACCAGGGCGAGCTGGCGGCAGACCCGCGGTTCGTCGGTGAGGGCGAGAATCGGTACACTCGGCCGATGCGACGACACGATGCGCGCCGTGAAACCGCTCTTGGTGAAGACCACCACGAGCGGGGCGTCGAGCATGCGCACGGCCGCCACCGTGGCCGCAGCGATCGCCTCCTCGGTGTTGACCCCGCTGTTCACCCGGCGATCCATCCGGCTGCTCGAGCCCGGCCGCGGATGCGTTTCGATTTCCTTGATGATGCGGCGCATCGCTTCCACGGCGAGGCGTGGGTACGCGCCCGCCGCGGTTTCGGCCGACAACATCACGGCATCGGTACCGTCGAGGATGGCGTTGGCCACATCACTGGCCTCGGCGCGCGTGGGACGCGGATTCTCGATCATCGACTCGAGCATCTGCGTGGCCGTGATGACCGGCCGCCCCATGCGGTTCGCCGTGGCGATGATCGTCTTCTGCGCGATCGGCACTTCTTCGAACGGCAGTTCCACCCCGAGGTCTCCACGGGCCACCATCACCGCGTCGGTGGCCTTCATGATCTCCTCGATGTTCTCGAGCGCCACGTCCTTCTCGATCTTGGCGACGATGAGCATCGTCTTCGGGATGAGCGCGCGCAGCTCTTCGATATCCTGGGCGCGACGCACGAAGCTGAGCGCGACCATGTCGAGGCCATTCTCGACGGCGAACGTGAGATCGGCGCGATCCTTCTCGGTGAGCGACGGCGCCGAGACCGCGATGCCGGGCAGGTTCATGCCCTTGTTGCTGGTAAGGGTGCCTCCGTGCACGACGGAGCACCACACCCGCGGATCCTCCACGCGCGTCACGACGAGCTCGAAGAGTCCGTCGTTGATGAGCACGCGGTTGCCGGTGCTGACATCGTGGCAGAGATCCGCGTAGGTGATGGGGATGTCGTCACCGGTTGCGACCTCTTCCGGCGCCAGCACCACGGTGCTGCCCACCTCGAGTTCGCGCGGGGTCGGCAGCACGCCGATGCGGATGCGCGGCCCCTGCAGGTCACCGAGAATGGCGACCGGACGCCCTGCCGCTTCGGACACCTCGCGCACCAGACCGATCGTGCGCGCATGCTGCTCGTGTGTGCCGTGCGAGAAGTTGATGCGGGCCACATCGAGCCCCGCATCGACGAGAGACCGGATGCTTTCCGCGGTGTTGCTCGCGGGACCGAGCGTGCCCACGATCTTCGTGCGTGGGACGTGCGTGCGCCTGAAGTGATTGGTCATGGGGTCACTTTCGGCCGCGGAAGATGCGGCACGTTCGGGTCCGGTGCGTGGAATATGCATTACGTGGATGGGGGTGACGACGGGGAGTGTCAGGTACGACAGCGTGCGATCAGCTCGCCAGTGCGGCGCGTTTGCGCGCCAATCCGGAAAGCAGCGTGACGAAGGACTGCTCGAAGGAGGCCAGCCCTTCGGCGAGGAGCGTATCGGTTACGGCCTGCAGCGAGACGCCCTGCGCCTCGAGCGCGGCCAGCGCCCGTTCCGCCTCGGCCACCTGTTCGGTCACGGAGGCACGCACTTCACCGTGATCGCGGAACGCCTCGAGCGTGGCGGGGGGAAGCGTGTTCACGGTGTCGGGACCGATGAGCTCCTCCACGTAGATCACGTCGCGGTAGGCGGGATTCTTCGTGCTGGTCGACGCCCACAGCGGACGCTGTACGCGCGCGCCCTTGGCGGCAAGCGGAGCCCAGCGCGGGCCGGCGAACGATGCCTGAAAGAGGCGGTAGGCCATTTTCGCGTTGGCGATCGCGGCCTTCCCCTGCAGGGCGGCGAAGTCAGCGGCCTGGTCGGTCGACGCAGCAGCCATGGCGCCGAGCTGCTTGTCGATCGCGGAGTCCACGCGGCTCACGAAAAAGCTTGCGACCGACGCAATGCGATCGATCGGCAGGCCGGCGGCAGCGCGCTGCTCGAGGCCGGCGATGTAGGCTTCGATCACGCGGGCATGGGCATCGACGGCGAACAGCAACGTGACGTTCACGTTGATCCCGTCCGCGATGAGCTGCCGGATCGCATCGGCGCCTTCGATCGTGCCGGGCACCTTGATCATGAGATTGGGACGGTCCACGAGCGCCCACAGACGACGCGCCTCCGCCACCGTACCATCGGCGTCGCGCGCGAGGTCGGGGGACACTTCCAGCGACACGTACCCATCGACGGCCTGCGTGCTGTCGTACACGCCGCGGAAGGCGTCACAGGCATGGCGCACGTCGGTGGTGGCGAGCGTGAAAAAGGCCTCGCGATCGGACAGGGCCGCGTCCACGGTGGCCAGCTGTGCGTCGTAGGCCGCGCCTTCCGCCAACGCCTTCTCGAAAATGGTCGGATTCGAGGTCATGCCGGTCAGGGCGTCCTCGGCGATGCGTCGCGTCAAATCTCCATTGGAGAGCATCTGACGATCGATATAGTCCAACCAGAGGGACTGGCCGGCGGCGTGCAGCGCGTGCAAACGAGCGGACATGGGATCCGGAGAAAACACGTGGAGGTGTGATGCAGCAGTGCATGGTAATGTGCTGCACACGGCCCATGGGAGAGCAGTGGGCAATTGTTTCTGAAAATCATTCCCTATTTCCGATATATCCCATCGGCATTAACTTGAAACCATCCGGGGCCGGCCAACGGATTATTCTCCGCCAATGCGAATCATCGTCGCTTTCCTAATTCTGACAACCACGGCAGCCACGGCGTGCCGGAGCAGCGCCGCCGGTCCGGTGGCGCTGACGCCGCTCCCGGCCGCCTGTGGGGCACCCGCTGCCGCCGCGACCGGCTCGCTGGACAGCGAGGCGGCCAAGGACCCGTTGGTCACCTTCGATACGGCGTGGCAGATCATCCGCCGCACGCATTGGGACAGCACCTACAACGGCGTGGACTGGGTGGCGGTCCGCGACGAGTTGCGCCCGCGCGCACAAGCCGCCCGCACGCGCGGGGAGCTGCGCGTGGTATTGTCCGACATGGTCTCGCGGCTCAAGCAGTCGCACTTCTCGATCATTCCGCAGGAGCTCTCCGAGGCCGCCACGGGTGGGGAGACGGGCAGTGGGACGGATCGCCGCAGCGGTGCGCTTGGCTTCGATACCCGGCTCGTGGACGACCTGACGCTCGTCACCCGTGTGGATACCGGCGGTCCGGCCTGGCACGCCGGAGTACGCACCGGGTGGGTCCTCGACTCCATCCGCGGCTGTCCAGTGGCCGCGCGGGTCGCCCGTCTGCCCCGGTCGATCGAGCCCCGCCGTCGCGTGCTCATGGCCTATCAGCTGATCATGCATGGGCTGGAGGGCGCGGAGGGCGATACGATCTCGCTGGCATTCCGCGATACCGCCGACGCGCCCCGCTCCGTGCAGCTCACGCAGGGGCCGGCGTCGGGAACGGTCGTCAAGTTCGGCAATCTGCCCCCAGTCCTCGCGGACCTCTCGTGGCAGCGCGTGCGCGCCGAAGGGCGAACGGTG
>CAZNZG010000060.1:0-15741 GCA_964577455.1 uncultured Gemmatimonas sp.
CGGGATCGCCGCCCCGCCAAGCGACAGCGCCCGCACGACCGAATCGAGCGCGAGCGGCGACGGGGTGAGTGCGGCGTCGATCACGGAGTCGGGCGCGCCCACCGCAATCGGCCCGGCAGTCACCGGCCACGACACACTCACCTGCCGCGTGCCATCGCGCGTGACGCCTTCGAAGACGTAGCGGGCATCGGTGCCTGGCACCACGAAGCGTACGCCCTGCACATCGCCGTCGGTGAGAAAGCGCAGTGCCAATCGCGGCGCGGCCGAATCCACCGGCCACCCCCACGGCAGCACCACCTGCGCGCGGCTGCGCGAGGCGATTACGCCGCAGAGGCGTGCGTCGGCATCGGTCTGCTCACGCGGGCGCACGAGTATCCGCACGGCAGTATCAGGGGGCACGGTGCCGCGCTGCCTCACCGCGTTCGAATCCAGCAAAACGCCGAGCGGTACGGTACCCGTGAGGCGGAGTACGGACTGGGCAGCACCAGGTTCGCGCCTCAGCGCAGGCTCACTCGAGCACCCGGCCAAACACCCCACCAATACAGCCACCGGAATCAGGAGCTTTCGCATGCGGCACAACTTAGCAGCACGGGCGCGACGGGAGTACCGAAAAGATCGAACGTCCATGATCGCACCAAGGCAGCAATGAAAGCAGAGACAGCGGAGACGCGACAACCATGACCGCGGCGCCTTGGTTGTCTCAGCAGCCTCTGCGGCCTCCGCGGCCTCCGCGGCGCTCCTGGACGTTCCGACCGCCCCCAAACGACACGTGGCCAGATGGAGAGCATTCCATCTGGCCACGATCGTCCATCACACGAACCGTTCGATTACGGCGGGGTCGGGCTGTTGGCCGCGGCCGCACCGCCGAACGTGTAGAAGGCGTCGCCCTTCACGCCGAGTTCCTTTGCAGGAACCGGCATTTCACGCGGCGTTCCGGCCAGGAGGCCGTTCGGCACGCGACGACGCGCATAGTACGACGACGCACCGAGGCCGAGCAGTTCGACTTCCTGCTCGTAGATCAGCTTCGTGATGAGCGAAGCCTGCCCTTCACCGGCCGTCGCGGCCGACAAGCCGCCGCGGTCCACGCGGGTCTTGTTGATGAGCGAGGCGGCAGCGGCCAGGTTGCCACCCGAACGACGCAGCTCGGCTTCCGCCCAGAGCAGATCATTCTGATGCTTCGAGATCACCGGCGCCACACCGAAGCCACCGTAGATGGCGTTCGGCGACTGCTCACCGGACCGGTCGTAGCGGATGTGGCCGATGTTCGACTGGTGATACATGCCGCGATCGGGACGGAAGATTTCTTCACGCGAGTACACGAAGTCGGTACCGGCGTTGGCCGTCTTCGGATTGGTGCCGAAGTAGCCGGCGAAGTCCTCATCATCCGGTCCGAACGACCCGTCGCCGAGGCGCTTGTCGGGCGAGTTCGGACGCGAGTTGCCGCCTGCCGGGTACGGATGCCGCTGCGTGGCCGGGTCCATGAGCGCCGCCACGCGGGTGCTCACGCGCCCGCCGTCGAAGGCGTTGAACCAGTACAGGATTTCGTGGCACCACGAGGAGCAGCCGTCACCCGAGAAGTTGAAGTCGAAACCCGAACCGGTGGACGAGATGCCCTGCGACGCCAACTGCTGCACCTTGTTCCAGTCCACCGCGTCGTTCTCGGCGGCCGTGCGCGGATAGTAGGCGAGGGTCATCGCCGCCATCGTGCGCGCGATCTGCGCGATCTGGACGTTGGTGTACGCCGTACCGTTGGTCCAGCCGGTGGGCGTGGTGAAGGTGTTGGCCGCCGCGAGTGCCGCCGCCCGTTCGAGCGAGGCCACCGCCGCGTCACGCACTTCCTTGCGGCTCTTGTACGCGAGCGCGGCCAAGTCACTGGTCTCGTCGATCACGTAGCCCTTGTCGTAGTTGAGCGCGATGCCCATGAGGCCGGCACCATGCATCAGCTGCGCAATGGTCTCGGCACGCTTGGTGTTGCTGGCGTTGCTGATGACCAGGTTGTTCTTGCGGATGGCCGTGAGCACGTCGACCGCGGAGGAAATGGTGGAGTAGTACCCCTCCCAATACGCGATCATCGTGGTACGGCCGGCCGACGCCAGATCGTTCTGATAGCCGCGCGAGTTGCGCGTACCATCGCCGTCGATCGAGCTGTAGAAGTTCATGTTGAAGTTGTTCCACGACGCCGAGTAGGTCTGCGCCATCGTGACGAGCGGCCCGCCGCCTTCCATGCCGTCCCAGGTGTTGAACCAGGAACGCAGGGTGCCGCCGGCGACGGCCTCGATGGCCGCCGGGTCGGCGAGAGCGCGCGTGGCGTCCGGCGCATTCGGGTTCTCCACGTCGAGCGAATTGCACGCGGCGAGGAGGAAGGCGCCCATCGCAACGCCGACGGCGTTGCGGAACTTGAATGCGAACTTCGGATTGAGGGGGCTCACAGACCGAGCTCCAGCATGAACGTGAACGTCTTGAAGATCGGGTACGTGAAGTAGTCCACGCGGTAGGCGAACGGATTGTTGCCGCCACCCGACACGTCCGGATCATAACCGGTGTACTTCGTGCTGGTGAAGAGGTTGCGACCGACCACGCCGAAGCGGGCCGTGCGACCATCACCCATGCCGAAGCGCTTCGTGACCGCCTGCGGGATCTCGTAGTTCACCGCCAGTTCGCGGAGACGCACGTACGAGCCGTCCTCGACGAAGTAGCTGTTGGCGTCGAAGTTGTTGTAGAACGTCGCGTAGTAGGTCGTGGGCTTCTTCTCCACTTCCGGCTTGCCACGCTGGTCGAACGCGGGGTCACGCTGGTCGAAGAACGGCCACTGACGCGTGTAGTTGTAGATGTCGCCGCCCTTCACCCAGTTCACCACCGCCGTGACCGAGAACTTCTTCCAGTTCATCTGGGTGTTGAAGTTCAGATTGAAGTCGGGGTTCACGTCGGCGATCTGCCGGAGCGAGTTGCCATCGGCGTCCAGGAACTTGATGGGCCGCTCGTTGACCGTGCGCCACGCGCTCTTGGCCACGTAGTAGCCTTCTTCGTTGAGCACGTAGTCGGCCGCGGTACCCGTGAGGCGGCGCGCCGCGATCATCGAGGCGAGCTGGTCCTGCGTCTGCACCCACGAGCTGCCGTACACGATACCGAACGGCTGCCCGGCAGCGAGACGGAAGATCGTGGTGTTGGCCACCGGGCCGACGAGGAACGGCGGAACCGCGAGGCTCCGCACCGTCTGACGCGTACGGTCACCGGCGATGTTCATGCTCCAGAGGAAGTCCTTCTTGGAAGCGATCACCGCGCTGAGCAGCACTTCGTGCGTCTTGCCTTCGAGCGAGCCGGCGTTGATCCACTGGTTGCGGAAGCCGGTTGCCGACGACACCGGGACGTTCAGGATCTGGTCGTCGGTAATCTTGCTCGAGTAGCTGTACTCGAACTTGATGTTCTTCGCGAAGGTGAGGTCGAAGCCACCTTCGATTTCACGCGAGAACGCCGGGCGGAGGTCCGGGTTGCCGAGCGTGATCTTCACCGGGCTGCCGCCCTGAATCGAGAACTGCTCGTACTGCGCATCGAACACCGGGCGGAGACCCGCTTCGCCGTAGGACGCGCGGAGCTTGAATTCTTCCACGCCGGGAAGGCTGAAGTCTTCCGACACGCGGTACGCGCCCGACAAACGCTTGAACAGCCTCGAGCGCTGGTCTTCGCCGAACAGCGACGACTGGTCCTGACGGATCAGACCGTCGACGATGAACTTGTCCTTGATGTCGAACGTGGTGATCGCAAAGAAGTTCTGGTTGCGGATCGGCTGCGAGAACGAGCCCGGGATGACCGGGTTGTCGGGATCACGCGACGCCGCCGAGAACTCCGTGACGCGCGGCACCGTGAGGGCCGACGCGAACACCGACGTGCCGGTGTTCTCCTGATCTTCGTACACCCACGCCAGCTTGGTGGTGTTGGTGAACCAGGAGGTGCTCTTCACCGCGGTCAGCGTGGCGCCAAGGTTGTAGGCGCGGGTGACCTGCTCGTTGTTCGACAGGGAGCCCTTGCTGACGGTACCCGTCGACCCGATGAAGCCGAGCGGCACGAACGAGCGGAAGGTGCGCGAGCCGCGATCGAAGTTCGTGTTGGCTTCGGCCGTGAGCCACGTGGTGGGGCGGTAGCGGACCTTGAGGAGGCCGGTGAACCGCGCGCGATCGTTGGAGTTCCTGATCGTATTCCAGCGATAGAGCGGGTTGCTCACGTTGCCCGAGGCGGGCGACTGACGGATGGCGGCCGTGTAGGGCGTGCCGTCCGGATTCGTCCCGTTCAGGTCGATGTTCGGCTCGAGGAAGCGAAGACCGAAGAAGGCGTCACCCGAGCTGTCTTCAGCCTGGTCGGCCTTGGACTGGCCGTAGAACGCGCCGGTCTGGAAGTCGAGCTTGGGGTGCAGCTCCATGTCCAGGTTGAGGCGGAAGTTCTGACGGTTGTAGCCGCTCAGCAGGTTCGCGATACCCTGATCCCTGGAATTCTCGAACGAGGCGTTGAAGTTGGAATTCGCGTTGCGCTGGCCGATGGAGATGTAGTTCGTCATGAACTGGCCGGAGCGGAACACGTCACCAAGCTGGTCGAACGTCTGCTTGTACGAGTTGTCGGAGATGCGGTCATCTTCCTGGATGCGATTGCCGTTGGCATCGCGGAGGAAGTCGCCGGCCGCATTGACCTTGTACGGGTGCGAGAAGTTGTTCGGGACGGTCTTGCGCAGGTCGTTCGAGCCGAACTCGTTGCGCACCATGATCTGCGTCTGGCCCGTCGCCAGCGTCGCACCGCGCTTCGTGAAGATCTGCACCACGCCGTTGGCGGCGTCGGAACCGTACAGCGAGCTGGCCGCGGCGCCCTTGATGACTTCAATGCGCTCGATGTCCTGCGCGTTGATATCGGCCAGGGAGAGGCGGGAGATCGTGCCGTCGACGATGATGAGCGGATCCTGCGACCCGGTCAGCGAGGTGGGGCCGCGGAGACGGATGCGAGGCGCCGAGCCCGGCTCACCGTTCACCGCAGTCACGCTGGCACCGGCCACACGGCCGCTGAGCGTACCGAGCGGCGAGGAGGCGGGCGCCTCCTTGATCTGCTGATTGGTCACGGCCGCCACGGCGAACGTGGTCTTCTTCTGCGAGGTGGCGTCGGACACACCCGTCGTCACGACCGCTTCGAGGTTCAGCACGTCCTTCTCGAGCTCGAAGTTCTGCTCGATCCGGCCAGCGGTCAGCGTAATGACGTGCTTCACGGGGCGATAGCCGATGGTGCGGGCCAGCACCGTCACCTGCTTGCCACCGGCACGCGCAGGGTCCACCGTAAAGGTGAAGCGACCCTGGGCATCCGTGACGCTACCGACGCCAATCTCGACGATGCCGACCTGCGCACCGCCGAGCGGGGCCCCGGCCGAGGTCACTCGGCCCTGGACCGTGGCAGTCTGTTGAGCCGCGAGCCCGCTTGCGGGTATCACGGCCAGCGCAGCGGCGGCGAGCAACCGACGCATCTGGTGAAACATTCATGCTCCTTGCTCTTTGGGATGATTGTTCATCCCGGTGTAATGCGGCTAGACGACCTATCAAGCCGACCGGGCCCATTTTGCCTCCGGACACGCAAGATTGCAATTGTTTCATCGCAGATTTGTCCCACTTTCGTAAAACCGACAAACTTCATCCTATATCAATCCAGATACGGCACGTCACGATGAAATTACTTCTCACCACATCAGGCTGGCCGTTCACGGGTGGCACACAGCGGCTGAGCCCGGCAATGCGAACCGCCGCCTCGGCGCTGCTCGCGGCCACGGCGGCGACGGCGCTCCCAGCGCAGAGCTCGGCCGAGCTCAGCGGGCGTATTCTCGACGCTGTTTCCGGAAAGGGGGTAGGCAGTGCGACCGTTGCCGTCACCACCACCGGCGCCAGCGCCCGCACCGACTCGCTGGGCCGGTTCCGGATTGACGGTCTCAAGCCGGGAATCCATCGCTTTCTCGTATCTGCCGACGGCTATGCCCGCGGATCGGTGAGCCTCGCCTTTGCCGCCAAGGAGCGGATGGAGCGCGATCTCGAACTCGAACCGGCAGGCACGCCGGCCGCGGGTACCGCAGGCAGCGCGACCGTGGGAGACACGGCGAAGGCGCAAGCGCTCCCGACCGTGCCGGTAACCGCGGACCCGTCGCTCGGCCGCCGCTTTGCCGACTTCGAGCGCCGACGCTCAACCGGGCGCGGACAGTATCGCACGCGCGAGGAACTCGAGAAGGCCAATTTCTACACGCTGCAGGACGCCATGCGCGGCATGCGCGGCGTACGCTTCAGCTGCGCCGGCGGGACCTGCCGCGCCCAGATGGTGCGGGCCCCGTTGGGCTGTTCCCCCGAGTACGTGGTCGACGAACGCGTGGACAACTCGTTCGGCCCCACCATCCCGATTCGCGACATCGTGGGGCTCGAGGTGTACTCCGGCGCCAGCGATGTGCCCGGTGAGTTCGCCGGACGCAATTCCGGTTGCGGGGTGATCGTGATCTGGACGACGGCGGGGCGGGAACCGCGCAGGAAGTAGCTCCGCGCTGCGCGCTTTATGACGAGGGAGGGAGCAGGAGGAAGGTGATCAGGGAGAAGCGCGAAGAGCGAAGCGCGCAGCTTACCGCGTGCCAACGCCCAGCTGTATCCCCCGCCACTTTCCCTGTTCGAAGCGCCACACGCTCAGCAGGCAGCGCGTGGCGTGCCCCATCACGATCGCGACCCACACGTGCCATGTCTGCAATGGTTGCGTGGCGTGTACCACCGAGAGAAAGCCGATCGGCAGCGCGAACTGCGAGACGAGCGTGATGAACAGCGGACTGCGCGTGTCTCCGGTCCCCTGCAGTCCCCCCGTGAAGGTGAGGGCCACGGTGATGAACAGCCCCGATACGCTGAGAAAGCGCATCAACTCACGACCGATGCGCACCACGCTCGGCTCGGTCATGCCGAAGAGCCCCAGCAGCACGTCGGGGATGGCCACGAACAGCGCCCCCACCACCACGGCAATGGCGAGCCCGAAACGCGCCGCCATGCGCACCGCATCGCGGCTGCGGTCCGGCTGTCCTGCCCCGAGATTCTGCCCCGCCACCGTGGCCGCGGCCCCCATGAGCCCCACGCTGGTCCACGTGACCAGCGAGAACAGCTCCGTGTAGCCCACGGCGTACGCAGCCTGCGCCTCGGCGCTCTGCGGCGTGGCGCCGATGAAGCGCAGCAGCAGAACGCCGGCGATGTTCATCGCGATGCCCTGCACGCCGGTGGGCAACCCGAAGCGGAACAGCGCACGAATAATCTCCCAGTCCGGCTTCCAGCTCATACCGCGGAAATCGATCACCCAGTGGCCGCTGAACAGCCTGGCGATCGCATACACCGCCACGATGGCGCTCGAGATCATCATGCCGGCGGCGGCGCCTGCGGTCCCCATGGCCGGGAACGGACCGTAGCCGCGGATGAGCAGCACGTTGAAGAACACATTGCCGATCGTGAGCGCCACCCCGAGCCGCAGCGGGGTTTTGGCGTCTCCCGCACTGCGCAGAGCGCCGCCCAGCATGAAAAACATCATGAGGCCGAAGCCGAACACGAACATGATGCGCAGGTACGGCAGCGCCTCGGCCTGCACCGCGGGGGAGGCATTCACGAGCCCCAGCAACGTGGGCGCGAGCAGATAGCCAACGGGCGCCAGCACGCCGAGTGAGAGTGCGAGCGCCAGAAGGAAGGCCTGGGAGGCCGCACGATTCACCCCCGCCTCGTCGCCAGCACCGGCGAAGCGCGCCACCAGCACGCCCATCCCGCTGAACAGCGACGACACGAATACCATCACCACCAGAAAGATCTGGAAACCCACGCCGATGGCCGCGTTGCCCGCGAAGCCCACGAAGTTTCCCACGAGGGCGTGGTCGATCATCCCCTGCAGGCCGCTGATCACGTTCTGCAGCACCGTGGGCCACGCCACCGCCCACACGGCCGGACCGATCGGCCCGTCCACGATCGAACGATCGAGTTTGCGGGTCGATGTGGTGGCCGTGCGGGACGGCGGCGGCGCTGCGCTCACGAGTGCCGGGCCACCTCAGGCAGCCTGCGGCGCGGGAGCGACGGGGATGCCGTCGCCACGGCGAACCAGCGTGAGAATGGAATACACGGCCACCGGCTCATCGTGCTGGTTGATGACCTCCACATCCCACTCCACCACCCCCTGCGGAATGGTGCCCTCGGGCGTGTCCTTCGCGGTCTTCTGCTTCACGGTGAGCCGCACATGAATGGTGTCGCCCGGATAGACAGGTCGTGTGAACCGCAGCTTCTCCAGGCCGTAGTTGGCGAGCACCGGTCCGAGATCGGGATCCACGAAGAGACCGGCGGCCGCCGACACCACGAAGTAACCGTGGGCCACGCGCCCCTCGAAGACGCCGTTGCTGCGCGCCTCCTCGTCGTTCATGTGCGCATAGAACGTGTCACCGCTCAGCTCTGCGAACGCCTCGACGTCGTCCAGCGTGATCGTGCGCGACTTGGTGATGAGCGTATCGCCCACCTGCAGCTGATCGAACGTCTTGCGGAACGGATGCACGGAGTCGGTCAGCTCCTCCGCGCCCTTGGTCCATTCACGCGTAATGGCCGTGAGCATGCTGGGGCTTCCCTGCAGCGCCACCCGCTGCAGGTAGTGCGTCACACCACGCGCGCCGCCCATCTCTTCGCCGCCACCGGCACGGCCGGGACCGCCGTGCACGAGATTGGGGAGCGGCGATCCATGCCCCGTGCTCTCCTTGGCACTGGTGCGATCGAGCACCAGCATGCGGCCATGGTAGCAGGCAGCACCGAGAATGACTTCCTGCGCGACCTTGGGATCGTGTGTGATGAGCGAGCCCACCAGTGACCCACGACCCAAACGCGCGAGCTGCACCGCTTCGCCCAGATCCCGGTAGGGCATGATCGTATTGACGGGGCCGAACGCCTCGATGTCGTGCGGTTCGAGCCGCGTGAGCGGATCGGCGCAGTAGAGCAGCTCGGGCGCGAAGAACGCACCCTTTTCGCGATCCGCGCCCACCACCGCGAAGTCACCACCACCGTACACCCGTTCCGCCGCCGCGCGGATGGCCTCGGCACTCTGCGCCACCGACGTGACCTGGCCACGCGAGGCGAGGGGGCCCATGCGCACGCCTTCGGTCGTGGGATCGCCGATCGTGGTGGTCCCGAGCCGCTTGGAGAGTGCCTGAATGACCGCCTCCTCGAGCCCGGCGGGCACGATGGTGCGGCGGATGGCGGTGCACTTCTGCCCCGCCTTGGTGGTCATCTCCCGCGTGACTTCCTTGATGAACAGGTCGAACTCTTCCGTGCCAGGCACGGCATCGGGCCCGAGGATCGAGCAGTTGAGCGAGTCGGCCTCCATGTTGAAGCGTACGGAGTGCTGCAGGATGGACGGTGCCGACTTGAGCTTCTGCCCCGTGGCCGCCGATCCGGTGAAGGCCACGATGTCCTGCTCCTCCACATGTTCGAGGAGCGTGCGTGCCTCGCCGCAGATGAGCTGGACGGCGCCGACGGGCAACTCGTTGGTCTCGACGATCGCCTTGAACACCGCATGCGTGAGATGGCTGCCCGTGGTGCTGGGCTTCACGATGCATGGCACTCCAGCCAGCAGCGCCGGTGCGAGCTTCTCGAGCATCCCCCACACGGGGAAATTGAAGGCGTTGATGTGCACCGCCGCGCCTTCCATGGGCACGAGGATGTGACGTCCCACGAACGTGCCGTTCTTGGAGAGCGGCTCAGTGGGCCCTTCCACGTGGAAGCGCTCGTTGGTGAACTCGCGTCGGCCGCGGCTCGCATACGCGAAGAAGGTCCCGATACCGCCTTCGATGTCCACCCACGAATCCGCGCGCGTGGCGCCGGTCATGTACGACAGCGGGTAGAACTCTTCCTTGCGCTCCATCAGCGCGATGGCGATGCGCTTGAGCATCAGCGCCCGCTGATGGAAGGTGTAGCTGCGCAGACGCGGCCCACCCACCCGGCGCGCGTACTGCAACATGGCCTTGAAATCGAGCCCCTGACTCGAGGTCTCCCCGATCTTCTCGCCGGTAACGGCGTGAATGAGATCCGTCTTAGTGCCGGTCCCTTCGACCCAGGCACCGAGGGCGTAGTTCTGGAGCAGAAACATCAGCGATGGTCCTCGTTGGTTCGCTGGGTGGCCTTCCAGTTCTTCAGGAGGGCCGACTGGGTTGGGCGATTGACCGGCACGTCGCGCAGCGGCTCCACCTCGCGCCAGGAGGCGCGCATCGCGGCGGGCAGCTGCTGATACAGCGCGGTGCCGTCGGACTTCCACGCAAGCATGTCGTCGCTCACGTCCTTCACGATCTTCGCCGGGTTGCCCACGACCACCTTGCGGTCGGGGATCACCATGTCGGTGGGCACGAAGCAGAGGGCACCCACGATGCAGCCGCTCCCCACGATGGCGTTGTCCATCACGACGGCGTTCATCCCCACCAGCGTATTGGCGCCGATGCGCGCGCCGTGGATAATGGCACCATGCCCGATATGCGCGCCGGCCTCGAGCGTGACGACCACCCCGGGGAACATGTGAATGGTGCAGTTCTCCTGCACGTTGCAACCGTCCTCGATGACGATGCCGCCCCAGTCGCCGCGAATGGCGGCGCCCGGGCCCACATAGACATCGCGACCGATGATCACATTACCGGTGACCGCCGCCTGCGGGTGCACGAACGCGGATTCGTGTACCACCGGAACGAAATCGTCGAACGCGTAAATCACGTTACGCCCGCTCGAGCACGAGCGCGAAGCCCTGCCCCACACCGATGCACATGGTGCACAGGGCATAGCGCTTGCCGGAGCGCTGCAGTTCGCGCGCCGCCGTGAGCGCGAGGCGCGCCCCACTCATGCCGAGCGGATGACCGAGGGCGATCGCCCCACCGTTGGGATTCACGCGCGCGTCGTCGTCGGCCACGCCAAGTTCGCGGAGACAGGCGAGCCCCTGTGCGGCAAACGCCTCGTTGAGTTCGATCACGTCCATCTGGTCGAGCGACAGCCCGGCGCGCGCCAGCACCAGACGCGTGGCGGGCACCGGCCCCATGCCCATGATGCGCGGCTCCACCCCCGCTGCCGCACTGGCCACCACCCGCGCGATCGGCGTGAGCCCCTGGCGCTGCACCGCCGAATCACTCGCGAGCAGCAGTGCGGCTGCACCGTCATTGAGACCGCTGGCGTTGCCGGCCGTCACACTGCCCTGCCCGTCGTGGCGGAACGCCGGCTTGAGCTTCGCCAGCGTATCCATGCTGGTGTCGGGGCGCAGGAATTCGTCGTGAAGCACCGGCACCGGCTCGCCCTTCTTCTGCGGAATGGCCACCGGCACGATCTCCTCGGCCAATCGTCCCGCGCTGCGCGCCGCGGCTGCCTTCTGCTGCGACCGGACGGCGAAGGCATCCTGATCGGCGCGACTCACCCCGTACTGGGCCGCCACATTTTCGGCGGTCTCGCCCATGCTGTCGGTGCCGTGCAGCTGCTTCATCTTCGCATTCACGAAGCGCCAGCCAAGGCTCGTGTCGAACAGCTGGACATCGCGGGCGAACGGTGTGGCGCCCTTGCTCATCACGTAGGGCGCCCGCGTCATGCTCTCCACACCGCCGGCCACGTAGAGGTCACCCTCACCCGCACGGATGGCGCGAGCCGCGCCCGCCACCGCCGACAGCCCGGAGGCGCAGAGTCGATTGACCGTTTCACCAGGCACCGTGACCGGGAGCCCCGAGAGCAGTGCGGCCATGCGCGCCACATTGCGGTTGTCCTCACCGGCCTGATTGGCGCACCCGAGGATCACGTCGGCGATCGCGGCCGGGTCGAAGCCAGGCGACGCGGCGCGTACCCGATCGATGAGTGCCGCAATCGCGTGGGCCGCCAGATCGTCGGCGCGGACGACGCTGAGCGCGCCGCCGATGTTGCCGATCGGCGTGCGCACACCGTCGATGAGCCACGCCTGCTGTGCTGCAGATACCATCATCCGTCTCCGGAAATCCTGGGCGAGGAGCGCGCGCGGGTCGCCGCGCGGCGGTTGCTGTGGTCAGACTGGGTCGTGCGAGCGATGCGTGCGGTACACCGTCCCACGGAAATACCCCACGGCGCTGCCGTCGTGCTTGCGCACCGTCACGTCGACAAACTCGAGCCGATTGGTACTGCTGCGGCGCTCGGCGGTGGCCGTCAGCACGTCGCCCGGATACGACGCGGCAGGAATGCTGAGGGTGGTATCGACCGCCACGCTCAGGGTACCACCGGCGTTCGTGGCAAAGGCAAAGGCGCTGTCGGCCAGCGAGAACAGCGCCCCCCCGTGCAGCGTGCCGAAACCGTTCACCATGTCGTCGCGCACCGTCATGCGCACCACGGCATGACCGGGCGCGGCTTCGAGCACCTCCATGCCCAGCAGCCGCGTGAACGCGTCGTGCTGCAGCAGCTTCTCGATCACGGCGTTCATCACCACCGCCGGGGATCGAGCAGCGATCCGCCGGCCGCCACGACCCGGCGAAGGCGCACACTGGGGCGGTATCGATCGTCGCCGGTTTCGTAATGCAGCGCCTGAAGCCGTCCCAGTACGTTGGCGGGGTCGAGTTCATCGCCCCACGCGAGCAGCCCCTTGGGATAGTTCACGCCGGTGGTCATCGCAAGCTCGATGTCCGTCACCGACGCCAGCTGCAGATGGACCGCTTCCACGGCCTCATTCACCAGCATGGCGAGGACGCGGTCCACGATCCCCTGCGCCAGCGCGGGGTCCTCATGCGGGACCGGCGGCGTGGCCCCGTCACCGTACTCGTAGAAGCCCCGGCCGGCCTTGCGACCGAGGAAACCCGCTTCCACGAGACGCTGCTGCCGAATGCTGGGGCGATACCGCGGATCGTGATACATGCTGTCGAACACGGAGCGCGTCACGGCGAAGTTCACGTCGTGCCCGATGAAGTCCATCAGCTCGAAGGGCCCCATGCGGAATCCGCCCACCGTCTTCATGGCCCAATCGATCGTGGCGATGTCGGCCACCCCCTCTTCGTGCAGGCGCAGTGCCTCACCGTAGAATGGCCGCGCCACCCGGTTCACGAGAAACCCCGGCGTATCCGACGCGAGGACGGTGACCTTCTTCCAACTGGTCGCCAGCGCCCGCGCGCGGTCGGTCACCTCCACACTGGTGCTGATCGCGGGGATGATCTCCACGAGCGGCATCACCGGTGCCGGATTGAAGAAGTGCACACCGACCACGCGTGCTTTCTCCGTACATGCCCCGGCGAGAGCGGCGATCGACAGCGACGAGGTGTTGGACGCGAGGATCGCACTGGGCGAGACGACGGCCTCGAGCCCCTGCAGCAGCGCGCGCTTGGCGTCGAGTTGCTCGATGATGGCCTCGATCACCACGCCGCAGTCGGCGAAACGGGCCAGGTGCGCAGCCCCCACGCCATCCACGTAGTCGATGCGCGCCAGCACCTCGTCGGCCGCGTCACGCGTGAGACGTCCCTTTTCTACATCGCGGGCCAGTGCCTTCTCGTGCCCCTGCCGTGCCCGTACGAGCGACGCCGGCTGCGCATCCGCGAGCACCACGCGGTGTCCATGGACGGCCGCCACCTGTGCGATGCCGGCACCCATTGCGCCGGCTCCCACCACACCGATCACCTCGAGCGCGTGCGTCATGCGCCGCGATACACCGGCGTACGTTTCTCGAGGAAGGCGCGCACCCCTTCTTCGTAGTCGGCGGTGCGTCCGGCCTCGTGCATCGCCTGTGCTTCCACGTCGAGCTGGGCATCGAGACTGTTGGCGAAGCTCGCATTGAGCGCCCGCTTGGTCAGCCCGAAGCCGCGCGTGGCCTGCGTGGCCAGCTGCTTCGCCATCGCCATCACGGTGTGCATCAATTCCGCCTTCGGCGCCACGTCCCAGATCAACCCCCATTCCTTCGCACGGACCGCGGGGATCTTCTCGGCGAGGAAGAACATGCCCGTGGCCCGCTGCAGCCCCACGAGCCGTGGCACGAAGAAGGTGCCGCTGGTATCGGGGATGAGGCCAAGCTTCGCGAAGCTTTCCACGAAGCTGGTATCGTCGGCGGCGATGGTGAGGTCGCAGGCGAAGGCAAGGTTGGCACCCGCCCCCGCGGCAATCCCGTTCACGGCGCACAGGACCGGCTTTTCGAGGGTCCGGATGGCCCGGATGATCGGATTGTAGCTCGCCTTCACGATCTCGCTGATGTCGGGCATGGGGCCGTCGCCCTGCGGGAGCGCTTCGGCCAGATCCTGGCCGGCGCAGAAGCCGCGCCCCGCACCCGTGAGGACCACGGCGCGCACGGTGTCGTCCGCGGCCGCGTCAGCCAGCGCTGAGAGCAGCGCCTGCGCCATCTCGCGATTGAAGCTGTTCAGTACGTCCGGGCGGTTCAGCGTGATCAGGAGCACGCCGTCGCCACGCTCGACGAGGAGGGAGGAAGAGGGGGAAGACATGCGGGTAAACTAGCACGTATACTCTGGAGAGGTGGTCCCACGCCTTCCAGGAGCCGGACGATGGATCGCACGCTACTCGAGTGGTTGAGCGGGCTGGGTTGGTCGGCCTTCACATGGTCGCTGGGCGGGTTGCTGCTGGGGAACGGCGCCGCCCTCCTGCTGTTTCTCCGGAAACGTGACCGGGCGCTGGTGCAGCGGTACACATCGCTCTGGCTTGGTGCCAACCTGCTGCTCGTCGCCCTTGGGGTGGGTGTTCCGGCGATCGCCGCGGTGGCCCGCCTGGCGGTGCTCGGGGTACGCGCCGTGGCCCCCGCAGTCTTCACATTGCCCGGACAAACTCCCCAAGCGCGCGTCCATCTGGCAGATTACTAGGCTATGCCTGCCAAGACTGTCGCTCGACCCGTTGCAAATGCATCGACAACGCCCCCGGTAGTGCCGCGCCCCGGCTTCGACTGGCGCCGCATCGCGTACAACACCCTGCTTTCCCGTTCGCTCGACGACGTCGAAGAACAGACCAACAAGCAGCGTGCGCATGTGCCGCGTGAGCACCTGGTGCTCTACCAGTTCTCCGCGCGCGGCCACGACATGGCGCAGAGCATTCTGGGATCACTGCTGACCGGCACCCACGACGGCGCCGGTGCCTACTACCGGTCTCGCCCGCTGCTGCTGTCGCTCGGGCTGCCCATTGACGACGCGCTGGGCAGCCCGCTGGGCAGAGCCGGCGGATTCAGCGACGGCCGCGACATCGGTGTGGTGTGCAATCTGCCCAACCGCACGGGCTGCACCGTGCTGCCCATGGCCGGTGACGTGGGATCGCAGTACACGCCAGCCGCCGGCTGGGCGCAGAGCATCGTCTATCATCGCGATACGCTGCAGGATGGAAGTTACGCGAACAGCCTGAGTGTGGCCCTCGGCGGCGACGGGTCCGTGGCCACCAACGGCTTCTGGGCGGCGCTCACGATGGCCACCACGCTCAAGCTGCCGATGCTCTTCTACATCGAAGACAACGACCTCGGCATCAGCGTCCGCGGGGGCATGCAGACGCCGGGCGGCGATATCGCCCGCAATCTTGGCGCCTTCACGAATCTTCTGGTGCTCAACGGCGATGGATGCGAACCGCATGATGCGTCGGGCAAGCTGGCCGAGGCCGTGGCGCATGTGCGCCGCGGTGAGGGACCGGCGCTGGTGCGTCTCACCGTGCCGCGCCTGTCGAGCCACTCGGGCCCCGACAATCAGAAGGGCTATCGCACGGAGGAGGAAATCGCGGCCGATCAGGCACGCGATCCGCT
>CAZNZG010000061.1:0-15688 GCA_964577455.1 uncultured Gemmatimonas sp.
TCGCGCCCCCCGCGCGCGGTAGCCCTCGCGCAGTTCACCCCCGCCCGCAACACCAGCGCAATACCTCCGCCCACCCCGTGGCGTCCGCCCATCCGAACGCCGTTTCCGACCTCGGACCTCCATGCCCGTCTGAACTCCGCCGTCTGAACTCCGCCGTCTGAACTCCGCCGTCCGAGCCCGTCAGCCGCGGGGGTCCAGCGCGTCTCTCAACGCATCCCCCAGCAGGTTGAATCCGAGGACCGCGCACCCGATCGCCAGCCCCGGTGCGAGGGAGGTCCACGGCGCATTGCGCAGCTGCGAGAGGTCACGGCCATCAGCGATCATGGCGCCCCAGCTGGGCGTGGGAGGCTGCACGCCGAGTCCCAGAAACGACAGCGCCGCCTCGGCCATGATGGCGCCCGCGATGCCAAGCGTGGCGGCAATCACCACCGGCGCCACCACGTTGGGCAGCACGTGGCGCAGCAGGATGCGCACATCACGCGCCCCGAGGGCGCGCATCGCCTGCACGTACTCGAGCTCGCGCACCACCAGAACCTGCCCGCGCACCAGGCGCGCCATGCCCGCCCACCCCACCACACCGATCACCACGCACACCACGGTCAGCGACGGCTCGAATGCTGCCGCCATCGCGATCAACAGCAGCAGACTGGGAAAGGCAAGCGTGACGTCGGCCAGCCGCATCACCACATCGTCAGTCCACTTGCCGCGGTAACCCGCCACGAGCCCCAGCGCCACGCCGATCAGCAGTGCGATTCCCTGCGAGGCGACCCCCACCAACAGCGACACCCGTGCCCCGTACACGAGACGCGCCCAGACATCGCGCCCCTGCGCGTCGGTACCAAGCCAGTGGCGCACACTCGGCGCCTCGAGCGCGTGCCGCAGATCGATCGCCGACGGGTCATGGGTCGTGACCATAGGGGCGGCCAGCGCCAGCAGCACCATGAGCGCGATGACGCCCAATCCGAGCCAGCTGCGGCCATCACGACGAAGCCGTGACCAGCCGTCCTTCGACGCCACGGCGCGGGGCGTGGCAGGTGCAGAGAGCGAGGACATCGTCAGGCGGGCGTGAGCGAGGGGCGGCGCGTGATGCGGGAGGTCGGGGCACCGCTCGCACCCGCCAGCAACGTGGCTGCGGTATCCACGAAGCTATCCCAGGCGAAGGTTCGCGTCGCGCGCGCCCGCGCCGCCGCGCCCATGCTGCGGCGCATCTCACTGTCCGACAGCAGTCGCGCAAGATCCGAAACGATCGCGGCGCCACCGTCGGTGGGAACGGCGTAGCCGGTAATGGCCGGTGCCACGAGCTCGCCGAAGGCGCAATCCTGCGGCACCACCACCGGCACTCCTTGTTGCATCGCCGCAAGGGCAGCAATGGCGCCGGCGTCGCCGTCTTCGGCCACCCACACCGCACTCGCGTGCTGCAGCGCGTGGTGCAACAGCAGATCGAGCGGCTCCACTTCGAGACAGGTGGTGAGATCCAGGGATGCCGCATGCAACCGGGTGGCCTGCAGCGCCGCGACGTCGCCCACCAGTGTGACGCGAAGATCCGGATGGCGCGTTCGCAGGTGCGCGGCAGCCCGGAGCGCAGTGGCGGTGCGGGCATCGTGCGGATGCGCCGGCACGATCACCAGATGCGGCGGCAGTACGGGCAACTGGTGAACATCAGCGGGCATCGGCTCGGTCGACACCGCCTGACCGGCCACGGGCCAGCTCACGGCCAGCGCCGTGTCCCCCCACGGCGTGATGGTGGCGCGCGACAGCGCGAATCGCGCGCGCCACGGCAGCGCTTCGTCCTCATGCGCCAGCTGCCGCCGCTCCTCGGTGGCAATGCGCCGCACGATGCCACCGCGCTTGCCGAGCGCAAAGGCGGCGAGCACGGCATCGGCCACGCTGCCCGCGAGCAGGGCATCGGGGCGAAGCGCCGTCACGATCCCCTTGAGGCTCATCCCCTGTCGGAACCATCCGGTGCCGGCCAGCGCGCGCAGCGTGAGGCGCGGCCATGTGCGTTCGATCGCCTGCTCGGTGTCGCTCCGCGACGCGCACGCCAGCGCCACCACATCGCCCCGCGCCGACAACCCGGCAGCCAGTGTGGCCATCAGGCGCGTCGCAGGAGTCCACGCCGGGCTGCTCGCCACGACCAGCACCCGCATCGGCTACGCCTCGTCTCCGGCAGCCAACGCGGTCGGGACGGCGCCCAGCGCGCCGTCGTGGTCCTCAGTGCTGCTCCGACGTTCGAACTGCAGCGCATGGAGGCGTGCATAGGCGCCGCCGCTGGCGAGCAGCGCATCGTGCGTGCCCTGTTCCACGAGCCGCCCGCCGTCGAGCACGAGAATGCGATCGGCGTGCTGGATGGTGGCCAGCCGATGGGCAATCACGAACACCGTGCGCCCGAGCAGGAGCCGATCGATCGCCTCCTGCACCAGCCGTTCACTCTCCACGTCGAGAGCGCTCGTGGCCTCGTCGAGGATGAGAATGGGCGGGTCGCTCACGAGCGCCCGTGCGATGGCGAGCCGCTGTCGCTGCCCGCCTGAGAGTCGGGTGCCGCGTTCGCCAAGGTTGGTGTCCCAGCCCTGCGGCAGCGCCTCGATGAAGCCCAGGGCATTGGCGGCGCGCGCCGCGGCGTCGAGCTGCGCCGGCGTGGCGTCTGGCCGACCGAACGCCACGTTGGCGCGCACGGTGTCGTTGAAGAGGACCGTGTCCTGACTCACGATCCCCGTCAGCGACCGGAGGGCCTCGAGGCGGATCTCGCGGAGGTCCACGCCATCGACCAGCACGCGACCGCCCGTGGGGTCGAGGAACCGCGGAATGAGATCGACGAGCGTGCTCTTGCCCGCCCCGCTCGCACCCACCAGTGCCACCACCTCGCCCTTCTTCGCGGTGAAGGAGATCTCCGACAGCGCGGTGGCGTCGACATCGTAGGCGAACGTGACCCGATCGAACACCAACTCGCGCTCGAAACGCACGTCGGTGCGCGTGCCGCGATCGTTGTCGGTTTCGGTCCCCGCATCGAGGATCTCGAACAACCGTTCGGCGCTGGCGAGCGACTGCTGCGCAGCCGCCGGCGCCTGCGAGAGCTGCTTGAGCGGCTGCAGCAGACGCATGACCTGCACGAGGAACACCAGGAGTTCCGCACCCGTGAGCGTGCCCTGCACCAGTACCAGCTGCGCCCCGTAGAACAGAATGGCCACGGCGGTGAAGGTGCCGAGCGTTTCCGTGACAGGGCCCGAAAGCAGCGCAAGACGCCCCACCTTCACGAAGCCACGGGCAAAGGCCCCGTTGCGTTCGTGGAACTTCCGTTCTTCGCGCCCCTCGGCGCGATACGACTTCACGAGCCGCACCCCGCTCACCACCTCCTGCACGAGGCTCGTCATCTCACCCTGCTCATTGCCGAGGCGGCGATACCCCTTGCGCAGTTTGCGCAACACCGGCTGAATGGCGCCGATCGTCACGGGGGCGATCACGAGCGCGGCAAGTGACAGCCGCCAGCTCGTGGTGAACATCGCCACCAGCGTGGCCACGACCTGTGCCCCGCTCCACATGGTACGCGTCACGAGCTCCGTGACCACCGTCTTGGCCGTGGCGGTATCCGAGAGCACGCGCGAAATGACCTGCCCCACCTTGTTGCGCGTGAACCACGGCAGCGGGAGCCGCAGCAGATGCGAGTACACCGCGTTGCGCAGGTCGCGCACTACGTACTCCTGCAGCTGCACGCCCACCTGGCCGCTCAGCCAGATCAGGGTGTTCTTGAGTGTGACCGCACCGATCACGATCAGCATCACGTTGCGCAACGATCCCATGCGGTCCTGCTCGTCGAGCAGGAAGCCGATGGTCGCGTTCAACACCCGGCCGATGGTGCCGCTCGTGGGGAGCAGGTCGTCCGCCTTGAAGAAGGCGTTGAAGAACGGCACCAGCAGCGTGAAGGAGAACACGTCGGCGAAGGCAGCGGCGGCGTTGAGCAGCACCACGGCCACCAGCTTGCCCTTGTGGGGCCCCACGAAGCGCCAGAGCCGGCGCCAGAGCACGGTGGCCGGCGCGCGATGTGTTCCGGTGGCAGACATCCGCTGTCCTCAGCGCCGCGGCGTGAGGAGCGACACGGGGAGAATGCACTCCTCCGGCGTCACGCCCCCATGCAGGAACGAGCCACGGTAGCGCCCCTGATACTCACGCAGCTTGGTGGGATACACGAAGAACGTGTCGCCGGCCGCCATGAGCGTGTTGTTGCCCGGTCCGCGATGCGGCAGCCGCAAGTCGTCCGGGTTGCTGAACAGCAGCGCCTGCTCGCTGCGCTCGGCACGGATGTCCTCGCCGAACTTGTAGCGCAGGTTGGCGGTGGCGTCGCGCTTGGCGAAGACCGTGGCGGGCGTGTTGCAGTGCAGCGCCCCGTGGTCGCTCGTGACCACCACGCTCACGTTGCGCCGTGAGGCCTCCTTGAGCAGCGACAGCAGCGACGAGCGCTCGAACCACTGTCGCGTGAGGGCACGCAGCGCGATCTCGTCACGCGCCACCTCGTACAGGATCATCGACTCCGACCGGCCATGCGTGAGCATGTCGACGAAGTTGAACACGAAGGCATGGACCCCCTCGCCGGCGATCGCCGCGGGGAGATGGCGTTCGAGATCGTCGGAGTCGGCGGTCGTGGTGATCTTCTGGTAGCGCACCGGGGCCTGCACATGCAGCTCCTGCAGCTGGGCCACCAGCAGATCCTTCTCGTGTGCATTGAGCGTTTCGTCGTCGCGCTCGCCCCACCAGTCGGGGAAGCGCGCCGCGATCTCCCCCGGAAACAGCCCGCTGAACAGGGCGTTGCGCGCGTACGGCGTGGCCGTGGGGAGAATGGAGTAGTAGTGCGTGGTCTCCACATCGAAGAGCGGCGCCAGCAGTGGCTCGAGGGTGCGCCACTGATCGAGGCGCAGACAGTCGATCACCACGAAGATCACCTTGCGGTCACGCCCCAGCACCGGCAGCACGAACTCCTGAAACACGTCGACCGACAGGGGCGGCCGGTCCCCCTCGAGCTCACGCAGCCAGCGCGGATACTCGGTGCGCATGTAGTCGGCGAAGGCCCGGTGCATGTCGGGATAGAGGCCGCGCAGCGACTCGTGCAGCCCCAGCTCGCCCGCCTCGGCGAGGTCCACGTCCCACTGCATCAGCTCCGCGAACCGGTCGATCCAGCCGCGCCAGTCGAGCGCCGCGTACCGTTCGCTCTCGATGGCGCGGAACCGCTCCACGAAGGCGCGCGCCATGGCCTGCGAACGAATGAGCGGCCCGTCGAGAATCTTCGTGATGACCGACAACACCTGCCGCGGGGTGACGGGCTTCACGAGATAGTCGCGGATGTTGGCGCCGATCGCCTCCTTGAGCGTGGCATCCTCCTCGCTCTTGGTCACCATCACCACGGGGAGCGTGGGCGAGAGCTCCCGGATGTCCTTGTAGGCGTCGAGTCCGCGAGTGCCCGGCATCTGCTCGTCGAGCAGCACCAGATCGTACGGGTGCCGGCGCAGCAGTTCGAGGGCGTCGTCGGCGTTGGTGGCGGTTTGCACCACGTAGCCCTTGTCTCCCAGCAGGAGCCGGTGCGGCTCGAGGAGTTCCGCCTCGTCGTCTACCCAGAGGATGGTTTTTGCCGGTTGCGCCATATCGTGGGAAGATAACCGATTTCAAGGGGGCGGAGTCGTTGGTCGGGGCCATTCACGGCAGCGAAATCGATGCACGCGGGCCCGCGCCCCCCGCAGGGCGCCCGATCGGTGATAGTATTCCTGCGTGCTGAGCGAACCCCTTCCCTACGCCGTGGAATCCCTCCGGTTCCCGTTCCCTGCGCTGGCCGCCCTGGCGGGGCGCCTGCCCCTGGGCGGTGGCCGCGAAGTGGCGCTGGCCGCGCTGCTCGTTGCCCGCCTGTCGCAGGGGGTGGCGAACGGTGAAGCGCTGCACCCGTCCGATCGCGCCACCCGCGCCACCGCGGCCAAGGTCTGGCTGGCATCGCTGGCGCTGCCAGCGGCCACGCGCGTGCCCTTTGCCCGCTGCGTGGAGGCCACCACCGGCACCTCGCTGCAGGTGGCCGGAGCCCTGCGCAGCCTCGTGGCCGCGGCGGGCGCGCATCTCGACGGGCCGTCGGTGCAGGAGCTCGAGAAGCTCGCCCGCCAGCTCGCGGGCACCTGAGCGACCACGCCCATGCCGCACGACTCCGATATCTCGCCGCTCACCCGGATCGTGGCGCGCCTCGATCGTGCCGCCGACGGTGAGATCACCAGCGACGTACTCCCCACGCGGTTTCCGTCGATCGATCGTGCCATCGGTGGCGGATTCCGCCGCGGCGACCTGATCGTGATGGGCGGCGACGACAGCGTGGGCTCATCTGCCCTCGCGCTTGCCATCGCCCTGCGCATGGAGCCCCGCGCGCTCGTGCTCTCGAGCGAGATGCAGCCCGAGCGTGTGTACGAGCGGGCGCTCGCCCTCTCGGCGCGGGTGTCCATGGAGAACCTGCGCCTGGGCACCGTCACCGAGGAGGAGCGGGCGCGCCTCGCCGCCACCGCGCTGAGCCTCCGCGACCGGGCACCAGTGGTCGACACGTTCATGACCGGGGGGCTCGCCAGCATCGAACAGGCCGTCGACGCCACCCCGGACGCGGCCCTGGTGATCGTGGATACCCTCGACGGGCTGCTCGACCGCGACCACGGACAGGAAGAGGCACTCCGCTACGCCGTGCTGTCCCTCAAGCGCCTCGCGCTCAGGCGGCACGTGGCGGTCCTGCTCACCACGCACCTGCCGGCACTCGACCGTGACCGCCAGGATCGCCGTCCCCGCCTCACCGATTTCGGGCTCGGCGGTACCGTGGGCGCCCAGTCGGATCTCGTGCTCGGGCTGTACCGCGAGGAGATGTACGACTTCGACCACGGCGTCTCCGGCGGGGCCGAACTGCTCATTCTCAAGAACCGGGACGGGGCCAGGGGCTACGTGGATCTCTACTTCGACGCGCGCTACGGGCGCTTCGAGGACGTCCTCGAGTAATCGCCACACCCTGCAGCCCGCCTCCCGGTCCGGTTAATTTTCCCGCCGAACCACGACCCTGAGGCGAGCGATGGCAGGCCATAGCAAATGGAAGACGATCAAGCGCGCGAAGGCGGCGACTGACAAGAAGCGCAGCTCGCTCTTCACGCGACACATCCGGGAAATCACGATGGCCGCCAAGCTCGGCGGCGGTGATCCCGGCGGCAATCCGCGCCTGCGCACCGCCATCGACAATGCGAAGGCGGTGTCGATGCCCAAGGACAACATCGAGCGCGCCATCAAGAAGGGGACCGGCGAGCTCGAAGGCGCCGACTACACCGAGGTGCTGTACGAGGCCTACGGGCCCGGCGGCGTGGCCATCATGATCCAGGCCGTCACCGACAACCCCACGCGCACCGTTGCCGACGTGCGCCACAAGCTGTCGCGCAACAACGGCAACATGGGCACCAGCAACTCGGTCGCCTTCATGTTCGACCGCAAGGGCCAGATGACCGTACCGGCCGACGGCGTGAACGAGGATGCGCTCATCGAGGCGGCCCTCGAAGCTGGCGCCGACGACGTGTCGAACGAGGGCGAGGTGTTCGTCGTCACGACGGACCCGGGCTCGCTCCATGCGGTCAAGGAAGGGCTGGAGTCGAAGAAGTACAAGATCGATGACGCCGAACTGGCGTGGGTCCCCCGCAGCACCGTGAAGGTGGAAGGCGAGAATGCCGCCAACCTCCTCAAGCTGCTCGAGGCGCTCGAAGAGCTCGACGACGTGCAGAAGGTCGACGCGAACTTCGAGATGGACGAAGACGCGATGGCCGGCGCGTGAGGCAGACACCGTGAGGCTGGTGCTCGGTATCGACCCGGGCACCGCCGTCACGGGGTTCGGGGTGGTGGCGTTCGACGGACGCGCCACCTCGCTCGTCGAGTGCGGCGTGATTCGCACCAATGCGCGCGACCCGCTGCCGCGCCGCCTGCACGAGGTGCACCAGGGCATCACCGAGCTGATCGCCCGCCATCGTCCCGATACGCTCAGCATCGAGGACGTGTTCTACGCCAAGAACGTGCGCACCACGGTGGTGCTGGGCCATGCCCGCGGCGTGATCCTGCTCGCGGCCCAGCAGGCGGGGCTCACGATCCACGAGTATCCGCCCTCGGAGATCAAGAAGGCCATCACCGGGCGCGGCGGGGCGACCAAGGAGCAGGTGCAGTTCATGGTCACGCGCCTGCTGCGCCTCAAGAGCGCACCGCAACCCGCCGATGCGGCCGACGGCGTGGCGGCCGCGCTTTGCGCCTGTCTCTCGGCCTCGCTGCCCAGGCTGCCGGACATCAAGCTGCCCACGCTCGCCGATGTGCGTGGCAAGAACGCATCGCGTAACAGGGAGTCGCGTACATGATCGCCCAGATATCCGGTACGATCGTTTCGAAGGATCTCGACCGCGTGGAGATCATGACCGCCGGCGGACTGGCCTACGAGTGCCTCATTCCGCTTTCGGTCTTCGAATCGCTCCCCGCTGAAGGACAGAAGGTCACGCTGCACACGCATCTGTCGGTGCGCGAAGACGCGTGGCACCTGTACGGCTTCTCACACGGCTACGAACGCGCGGTTTTCCAGAAGTTGCTCAACGCCAAGGGCGTGGGGCCCGCCCTCGCGCTCGGCATTCTCTCCGCACTCACCCCCGAGCGCGTGGTGAAGGCGCTGCGAGAAAAGGACGTAACCACGCTCATGCGCGTCCCCCGCGTGGGGCGCAAGAAGGCCGAGCAGATCATTCTCGACCTCGCCGACAAGATCGACAGCGTGGGCAGCGGACCCGCCACCGGCGGCGCCACGAGTCCCGTGGCCGATGACGCGATCCGCGCCCTCATCGCGCTCGGTTACAATCAGGCCGAGGCCGATCGCGCGGTGCGTGCGGTGATCGAGAGCGGCGGCGGCGGAGACGTGAGCGTGGTGGTGAGAGCGGCGCTGGGGAAGCTCACGGGGCGGTGAACGGCCGTCGGCACTGACAACTCACAACTTTCACTGAAAACTGAAAACTCCCCGCAGTCCGCAGGGAGTTTTCGGTTTTGAGTACAAGTTGTCAGTAGGCAGTGCAGACCTTTACCGACGATACCCCGTCGACTCCCGCAGCGGCTTCCCGCAGCTCGGGATCGTGATCGGCTGGCCGTTCGGGCCATTCGGCATCGGGTTCATGAGCGTGCGGGAGCTGGGCTGCGGATCTTCGCTGGCGAGATACGCGAACATCGCCGTGAGCGTGGCGTTGTGCTTGAGATCGTCCAGCACGACCTTGTCGTACGAATCGCGGTTGGTGTGCCACGTGGTGTTGCTGTAATCCCACGAGAGTGCACCGAGGCTGGCGGCGGGAGCGCCGTAGCAGAGGAAGCTGGCATGATCACTGCCGCCACCGATGCCGCTCGGGCCACCGAGGCGGATGTACTGCGTGAGCTGCGACGGCATCTGCGCCATGTACTGCGCGAGCCGCGGGCCGTTCTCCGGCAGGATGCTCGGCCCGGTGCTCACGATGCGGCCAGTGCCGTTGTCCTGATTGAAGGCGAACTGCAGCCCCTTCACCACCTCCGGATGATCGGCCGCAAACGCGCCGGAGCCGTTGAGCCCCTGCTCTTCCCCGCTCCAGTGCCCCACCAGAATCGTACGCGACGGATTGGGCAGCACGCTCTTGAGCAACCGGAGCGCCTCGAGCATGGTGACGGTCCCGGTGGCGTTGTCGGTGGCGCCGCTGTGTCCTTCCCAGCTGTCGAAGTGGGCCGAGAGA
This sequence comes from uncultured Gemmatimonas sp., assembly GCA_964577455.1. Classification (GTDB taxonomy): domain Bacteria; phylum Gemmatimonadota; class Gemmatimonadetes; order Gemmatimonadales; family Gemmatimonadaceae; genus Gemmatimonas. The sequence goes on from CAZNZG010000061.1 coordinate 9,753, forward strand.
ATCACGTACTCCTCGGGCTTCGTGGCGCCCTTGATCTCGGCGATCACGTTGAACACCGGCTGCTCGCCGAGGAATTCGCTCTCGGCCATCAGGCGCACCTGCGGCCCCTGCTTGTTCTGCGCAAGACGGAACAGCATCCCATAGTCTTCGCAGCCGATGTCGAACGTGGGCAGTGCGCTGTTGCGCGGCGACCCGAAGATCTTGTCGATGCCGGGATACTGCGACCAGTTCGACTCGAACACCGCCACCGCGCCCGCCGCCTTGAGATCGGCGTAGAACGTGGGCACGCGCTGCGTGAGCCCCTGGTACGTGGCACTGAGGTCACGCTGCGCCGAATCGAGCGCTGCGACCGTGGCCGGCGTGGCGAACTCGGCGACCTGCTGCGCCATGCGGCATGACAACCGCGGCGCACTGGCCAGCACCACCTTGCCCTTCACGCTGGGCAGCCACGCCTTGAATTCCTCCGGTGTGCGATACGGCTCGAGGGTAACGACACCACCGTTCACCCACGCACCCGCGGTGTTGCCGCTCCATGAGAGCATCGTGGCCTCGAGTGGCTTCACGCGCGGTGCGGTGAGCTGCGCGAAGGCCGCGCCGCGCTTCCACGAGTTCCACGTGCCGTACTTCTCCTTGCGCGCGCTCACACCGAGCTGCTTGTACGTGGCCAGCCGCCAGTCCTGTCCACGGTTCATGTTGGGCGAACCGGTGAGCCGCGGCCCGATCGAATCGAGCAGCGCCTGCGCGAACCTCGGCGCCTGCGACCGCTGCATCCCCTCTTCGAACAGCTTCACGATGTTCGGATCGGTGGGCGCCGTCGTGCGCACGTAGTCGGGAGCCGGTGCCATCGGCACCCCCTGCGGATTGGGCGCCTGCGGCCGCGCAGGACCGCCGGGGCGCTGCGCGTGCGCTGCCCCGCCGAGCCCCGCGGAGACACCGAGCGCGATCGTGACGAGGCGGAGGGGAGAAACTCGATTCATCTGTGGAGTGCCGAGGTCATGACCGAAGAGGTCGGTTGAAAGAAAGCCGGATGCCTGCATTGCGGCGGGCGCATTTTCCGCGACCGTGAACATTGTCTGCCGTGGGGGGTTCCACGGGAGTGATCGGCCTCCGCCACTTCCGCTCGCTTCCCCGCATGACTCGATCCGTTCTTGGTGTCGCCGCCGTCAGCATGGAATACGCGGGGCCATCCATGCGGGTTGAGCCGGCCACGCTGGCGCCGGCGATCGCGGCGCCGCGACAGTCCCCACTCCGAGAGGATTCCACCGTCGTGCAGATCCACTGGCGTCACGGTCCGTCATCCGACGCCCCGATCCTCGCGCAATGGTCGGCCGGGGTGGGGCCTGCGGTCGTTCATCACCCCGCCGTCTCCAGCCAGACGGGGGATGACCGGTCACGGGGCGAGCTCGTCGTGGTCAGCTGGAACACCAACGTGGGCGGGGGCGATCTCGACGGCCTCCTGCACGATCTGCGTGGCGGCACACTGACCGACGGTGACGCCACACCGCATTTCGTCGTGCTGCTGCAGGAGGTCTTCCGGGTGGGCGTGGCGGTGCCCCGTGCCGCAGCGGAGCGTCCACGCCGTATCGCCCCGGCGACGTCGCATGCACGCACCGATATCGTGACGCTCGCCGAACGGCATGGGCTGCACCTGTTCTACGTGCCGTCGATGGCGAACGGCTGGCGAGCGGGAGACGCGAGCGCAGAGGATCGAGGCAATGCCATCCTTTCGTCATTGCCGCTGTCGGACTTCATGGCGATCGAACTCCCGTTCGAGGGCCAGCGTCGGGTGGCCGTGAGTGCCCGGATTCACCCGGTGGGTGTGCACGGGCAGGTCATCCCCTGGCGTCTGGCGAGCGTCCACCTCGACAATCGCTCATCCTTCTCCCGCCTGCATCGGAGCCTCGGCAGCGGCCGAACACGACAGGCGAGGGCCCTGGCGATGGCGCTCGCGAATGATGCGAATCGAGAGCCGCTGCCGACCATCGTCGGTGGCGATCTGAACACTTGGGCACCCGCGGCATGGGAGGGGGCGGAGTCGCTGCTGCGCGCTCACTTCCCGCACGCGGCGCGTGTGCAGGGCCCCACCTATGCCGGCGCCAACCTCGGTCTGGGCCGCACCCTCGATCATCTCATGATCCGTCTGCCCGACCCGCGTCATGCGACGGACGCCACGCCATCCGCTGGCCCCGCCGATTCGCCCGCCGGGGCCACACCGTTCAGGAGCGACGTCACCGCACCGGTGCGGCTCACCGACTCCCGCGGCTCGGATCACTATCCGCTGTTCACGCGACTCACCCTCGCGCACTAGGCGACACACCGCACCGCTCCGCCGGCATGACGCCGGCATGACTTCGGCATGACTTCGGCATGACTTCGGCATGACGCCGGTATGACGCCGGCCGCCATGGCTCACAGCACGTTGCGCACCATCCCCGCAATGACCGTCATGAACCGCTCCCGCAGCGACGCGGCCTGCAGCAGGTCGGGGGTGATCTCGATCGAGCGGGACAGATCCTTCTCGTACTGCGCTGCCATGACCTCCACGAACGCACGATCCTGCACGTGGATCACCGCCTCGTCATTGATCCGCAACGACAGGTTGTCGAGGTTCAGGCTTCCGATCGAGGCGAACTCGTCGTCGATGATCATGGCCTTGGCGTGCATCATCGCCGGCAGATACTCGTACATGCGCACGCCACCACGCAGGAGTTCGGGGAACGTACTGCGCCCCGCCCAGCGCGTGAACGGAACATCGATGACGGCACTGGGCGCCAGTACGCGCACATCGACGCCGCGGCGTGCTGCCGCGAGTAGCCAGCCCCGGAGTGAACTGTTGGGCACGAAGTAGGAATTGGCGATCCATATCCGTTTGCGAGCCGCCGCGATCGCCAGCGCCAGAAAGCGTTCCGGGACAGGGGTGCCATATGCGCGTTGCGTGAACATGACCCCGGCCACGGCGCCGCCCTCCGGCGACGACGCGGTGGGCGGTGCCGCAAGCGAGGGACCGGTGAGCATGGTCCCGGTGGCGTTCAGCCATCCCACGGCAAAGGCGGTGGCCAGTTGCGACACCGCCGGCCCCGTGAACCGCGCCGCACTCTCACGCCAGCGCGGTTCTCCCCCATGATCGATCCACTTGTCGGCAAACCCGAACCCGCCAACGTAGCCGACCGCCCCATCGATCATCACGATGCGTACATGCGAACGGTGCATGGACTCGTGGATCGCCCACCAGCGCACCGGCCGCAAGGTGGCGACGCTGACGCCGGCCCCCCGCAGCGAGTCAATCCAGCCGGCGGTAAGGGAGTTGCAGCCGAATCCGTCACGAAGGAACCGGACCCGCACACCGGCCCGCGCACGCTCGATGAGCCGATTGCGAAGCCAATCGGCAACAACCCCGGGCTCGCAGTAGTAGCTCTGCACCGCAATCGACGACTCGGCGCGCCGAAGATCCTGATCGAGACGGGCCAGCGTCATCGGACCGTCCACCAGTAAGTCGACCTGATGCCCGGGTTCCATCAGGGTCTGTGTGAAGCGCCGCAGTTCGTGCTGAAACTCCACCGATCCCGCCGGCGCCACGGCCGTATCGCCGCCGTCTGCCGGAGCATGTACCGCGCTGGTCCCGAACGCATCATCGAGACGATGCCATGTCTGCGCGAGCGCATAGATCAGCGGGGCGAAGAACCCCACACCGGCCATCCATCGGCGCAGACGCACGCGCGGCCATCGCGGACGCGGAATATGGAGCTGCGCCCGCCATGCCCTCCAACGCCCGATCCACGGAGCAGCAGACATGCGCTAGCGTGCATCACGCCGAACGGCCCCGCAAGAGGAGCGGCGCCGACATGCCCCCCGACCCCGCTACGCCCGGGGGGACAGTCCGTCGACGAGACTGGTCCGGTACGCCTTCCACGCGGGCACGAAGCCGATCAGCATGCCCGCGGCCATGACCATCGCGAGATAGGTGTACTCGGTTTCGCCGAGGGCGCGAAGGGCGAGATGAATGCCGAAACGCTGTTCGATGGGCGACTGCGCGATGGCGAGGCCGCCATAGACGATCGCCACGCCGATCACGCAGCCGAGGAAGGCGAGCAGCGTGCTTTCGAGCACGAGCAGCGAAAGAATGGTGCGCGGGCCGGCACCGACGGCACGCAGGATCGCCATTTCACGGCGACGCGCCTCGAGCGACGAGTAGAGCGCGACGAGCATGCCGGTGATACTGATCGCCACGGCGAAGATCGCGATCACCCGCAGGCCCACTTCGGCGCTGCCGATGTTCTGCCAGAGCTCGCCGAGCGCCACGCCGGGAATGATCGCGGTGAGCGGCTCCACCAGGTCGGTGTTCATCTCGCGCTGCAACATGAGCGCCTCGAAGCGATTCTTGGTCCCCACGAAAAACGCCGTGATCTGGTCGTCGCCATGATCGTGCTCTTCCTCAGCCTCGGCCTCGGCCGCTTCGGGCACTCGGACGACGGGCGGAGTCGCAGGCGAAGTCGCAGACGGTGTCGCACGCGCCTTGGCGGCCGCGCGCGCCTGTTCCGCGGCAGCCTTCACCTGCTCCACCACCTGCGGCGGCGGTTCGCTCCCCGGCATGACCAGCGGGGTCCCCGGCGGGGGCGCGGCCCCAGGCATGACCATGGGCGTACCCGGCGGCGGGGACGCGCCTGGCATGACCGTGGGCGTTCCCGGTGGCGGCTCCGCCCCCGGCATCGCCATCGGCACACCGGCCGGCGGCGCCTTGGGGATCGCCGCCGCGCGCCGCTTGTTGGCCTCGATGATCGCGTCGTTCCTGCTGCCGGCGTCCTGCGTCCCGCTCCCTGCGCGCTGAACGCTGGCGCCCCCGGCAGTGCCCTCGCTTTCCTCGTGCATCGCCTCGATCCCTTCCAGCGTCACGTACACCGACCGGTCGATCGGGGTGAACGTGCGCGCGAGGATCCCGACCACGCGGAACGGATGCGCGTCGTGGTTGCTGGTGCCGATATCGCGCAGCCCATGCGTCACCACCACCGGCGTCCCCACTTCATACTTCAGTCGCTCTGCCACTTCGCTCCCCACCACGACTTCGCTGTCGGCCTGCGCCGCGCGACCGGCCGCGAACGTGATGCGGCCGTCCTTGCGGAAGCGGTAGCGCTCGTAGAACTCGGTGGTGGTGCCCACCACACGAAAGCCCCGATGGCTGTCGCCAAGCGAATAGGGCACGACCCACTTCACGGCGGGATGCTGCTGCCACCGCTCCATGGTGCGCAGCTGCACCGAGCCCGATGGGCTGCCGATGCCGAATACGCTGCTGAGCAGCACCTGCAGCGTGCCACCGCGCGCGCCGACGATGAGGTCCACGCCGCGAATCGTCCCGGCGAAGCTGTCGCGCACCCCAGCACGTACCGTTTCGATCCCCACGAGCAGTGTGACCGAGAGGGCGATGCTCGCCACCGTGAGCGCGGTGGTGAGCTTGCGGCTCCGGAGCGACGCGAGCGCAAGACGCAGCATGAGCATCAGACGCGACTCCCGATCACGGGCACCGAGGCCGTGGTGCGAGGCGCCACCGCCGCCGTATTGATCTCCGCGAGTTCCACGATGCGTGAGAAGAGCGGCATGAGCGTGTGGTCGTGGCTCACGAACACCAGTGTGGCGTGCGCCTTCTCGCACGAACGGAAGAGCAACTCGAGAAACTGCTCACGCCGATCGGTATCGAGGGCACTCGTGGGCTCATCGGCGATCACCACTTCGGGACTGCCGATGAGTGCGCGCGCCGCGGCCACGCGCTGCTGCTGCCCCACACTCAGCTCGCCGATCGGGGTTTCGAGATGGCGTTCGATGTCGAGCTGCGAGGCCACATCACGTACGGCGTCGTCGAACGACCGCCCCTGCAGCCGCGAGCGTCGCGCCGCCTCGAGGCGAATGGGCAGCAGGATGTTCTCCTTCACCGACAGATACGGGAT
>CAZNZG010000062.1:0-15602 GCA_964577455.1 uncultured Gemmatimonas sp.
GAGCCGGACGACAAGATCCTCGCGTTGCCGGCCGACGATCCGTACTACTCCGACGTGTTCGACATCGCGGATCTGTCCCCCCACTACCTCAAGGAAGTGGAGCACTTCTTCCAGATCTACAAGGACCTGGAAGGGAAGCGCATGGAGATCATGGGGTGGCGCAAGGGCGACGCGGCGATGCAGATCGTGCTGGATTCGATCGCGCGGTACGCGGCGAAGTACGCGGAGACGACATAACCGGGTGACGGGGCAACCGCGGGAACCGTTGCCCTGCGCTAGCCCAGCCGCCGCATTACCAGCGCGGCGTTGATACCGCCGAAGCCGAACGAGTTGGACAGCACCACCTCCGGAGCCAGATCCAATCCTGCCGCTGGCACGTGGTTGAGCGCGCAGGCCGCGTCGGGGGTGGCGAGTCCCACGGTGGGCGGTACCCACCCACGCGCGATCGTGAGCGCACTGATCGCCGCTTCGAATGCGCCGCTCGCGCCGAGGGCGTGTCCGTAGTACCCCTTGGTGCTCGACACCGGAATGCGATCCGTGTGCTCGCCGAACACCGTGCGGATGGCCACTGTTTCGGTGGGGTCGTTGAGCGGCGTGCTGCTGCCGTGGGCGTTGATGTACTCCACCTGCTCCGGGGCCACGCCCGCATCGCGCAGCGCCATGCGTACGCATCGCGCGGCCTGCGCGCCCCCGGGAAGCGGCGCGGTCATGTGGTGCGCGTCGTTGGTGGTGCCGTAGCCCGACAGCTCCGCGTAGATGCGCGCGCCGCGTGCCAGGGCATGCTCCAGCGATTCCAGCACCAGTACCGCCGCTCCCTCACCCATCACGAACCCGTCGCGGTCGGCATCGAAGGGGCGTGAGGCCGTGGCGGGATCGTCGTTGCGGGTGCTCATGGCGCGAATGAGCGCGAAGGCCCCGAAGCAGAGTGTCGCCAGCGGCGCCTCGGAGCCACCGGCCAGCATCACGTCGGCATAGCCGTCGCGGATCTGCCGGAACGCCTCGCCGATCGCCATCGCGCCACTCGCACAGCTCATCGCGTTGGTGCTGTTGGGGCCACTCACGCCGAACTCGATCGCCATGTTGCAGCTGGCCGACCCCCCGAAGACCGCGAGGGCAAGCGTGGCGTCGACTGCCCGCAGGCCGTGCTGCGCAAAGCGCGCCGCCTGCTCTTCGGCGTATCCCACGCCACCGAGCGCCGTCCCCATCATCGCCCCCACGCGCTCGGGATCCTCACGCGACAGATCGAGTGAGGCATCGGCAATGGCGAGGCGTGCACTCGATACCGCGAACTGACTGAACCGATCGAGCCGCTTCACCCGCTTGGCCTCGATGTAGTCGGTGGCCTCGAAGCCGTTGACCTGCGCCGCGCATTGCGACCGATAGATGCTCGCATCGAAGCGCGTGAGCGCGGCGACCGACGAGCGACGCGACCGCAGCCCCGACCAGAGCTCCTCGACGCCTGTCCCGATCGGTGTGACACAGCCAATGCCCGTCACGACCACGCGCCGGCGCCCCGGATCGCGGTAACGCTCCCGCCGTTGCGGGCTTCCGCCCAGGGGCTCCCGCAGGAACCCGCTCCCGTGGCTATCCCCGACCGTGCTCATACGGTCTTCTCCGCCACCTTTGCCAGTCCCGCCAGCGTGCGCGACGCAATGCCGTGCACGAACACCGGCGCGATCACCTGCGTGGCGGCGAACGACGAGATGAGCGGCCACCCCGGTCCGTTCCACACATGCACGATACGCGTGAGAGTACCGCCGTCTACCGGCGTGAAGCTCCACTCCACGTCCATGTGCGTGGTCACCCCGCCGATGTGGCGGAAGCGCACCCATGGGACCTCATGGTTCACGGCCATTTCCGAGAGCCACCACGTGGGCCAGTTGAACACGCCGAAGGGACGGTTCGCCGCCATCTCCACGATGCCGCCGCCGTCGCGTCGCCGTTCGCGGAACCGCACGTAGCGGTAGTGCGGCAGATACGCGGGCCAGTGCTCCACCGCCGCCGCGATCTCGAAGATCCGCTGCACCGGCGCGCGCACCAGCTGCTCGTCGACCGTCGTGACGAGGCGATCGGCTGGGGGCGGCCCGAGATCGAACGGGGCCGCACTGGATACGTCGGCAGAAGCCACGGGCATGCGGTGGATGGCTGAAGGAGATGCGGCGATTGGACGGCGGTCGCGGACCGGTACGAGAACGGCCGGCGGCAGACCCACCGCAAGAGTTTACCGCGGGGACCAGACCGCCGTGATGCGGAACCCCAGACGCTCCGAAACGGCTGGGCGACGGCTGGTGGAACGCTCGACCAGCTCGCGCAGCTCGTTTCGGGTATAGCCGCGCAAAACCGACACCACTCCGTCGTGCCGGCTCACGGGATGAAACCCCAGGACAAACGACGTGGTCCACAGGCCGGCAACGGCCAGCCAGCTGCGCCGCAGATCGCCGATGATCACCGCGGTGCGCGCCACCCGCGTGCACTCCTGCAACAGCCGCTCCGCCGCCGTGCCATCGAAATGATGCAGCACCTGCGAGCAGGTCACGAGGTCCACGCTGCCCGTGGCGAACGGGAGCGACATGGCGTCGGCCGTCAGGACGCTGCGGCAACGTGCCGCGGCCGCCCCCGCCAGTGCGGTGGTGCGCTCGAGGCCAATGGTATGCAGCGACACACCATGCGCCGCGGCGAGCTCGGCGGCCGCCGCCGGGATGTCGCCCACCCCCGTGCCGATATCGAGCAGCGTGAGCGCCGCGCCTGAGTCCCGCGATGCGGCCGTGCGCAGCAGCCCCCGAAGTTCACCGAGCACGGCGCGACGGCCACCGAAGAGCCGGTTGGCGAGGGCCACGTCGCGGAGTGAGCGCAACGACAGCGCGGCGTCTGCATCGGGATCATCGAGGATCTCCGATCCGCGGCGCCGCGCCGGTGTGAACATGGGCCCGATTACCGCTCGAGCGTGGCGTAGCCGCCACGATAGTACAGCAGCGGTTTGCCGTCGGCGGCACTGGCGTGCTCCACCTGTCCCACCACGATCACGTGATCACCGGCCGGGTGCCGCGCCACCACGCGACATTGCATCCACGCCAGCACGTCTTCGAGCACCGGATCGCCAAGTTCGCCGTCGTGGTAGCCCACCCCCGCGAAGCGGTCGTCCACCTTGCCCGCGAAGCGCCGCGAGATCGCCTCCTGTCCCGCGCTCAGGACATTGACAGCGAACGTGTCGCTGGACGCCAGCACCGGCGCCATCGTGGCCTCGTTGGCCACGCAGACCAAGATGAGCGGCGGGTCCAGGCTGAGCGACGAGAAGGCACTCACGGTCATCCCGTGCGGCGTGCCGTTCGCATCGCAGGTGGTGATGACGGTGATGCCTGAGGCGAAGCGCCCAAGCACGGCGCGGAACAGATCGGAATCAATCATGACACGTTGGAGGGGGAACGATGGCTCGGGGCCAGCCCGAGGAATCGGAGCAGCGTACCCGGCCTGAGCACCGCCGACGGCGGGACGAAGTCGCCGGTCACGCCGATGAGCAGGTCGGCCAGGTCGCGATCACGCGCCAGCACACGGGACGCGTAGTCGAGCAGCGGCGGCATGGCCACGGCGAGCCCGATGAGTTGCTCCACGCGCCACTTGCCGCCGAACTGCTGCACGCGCGCCTGCTCGTAGCCGCGGAGCGCCTGCAACTGCCGGGCGTGAGTTGACGCCCGCACGGCCTCGTGCGCAAAGGGCGCCAGCAGTTCGCCGCCGCGCAGCGCGGAGTAGATCCCTTCGCCGGTGAAGGGATCGAAGAAGTCGGCCGCGTCGCCGGTGAGCATGACACCGGGCGCCCACGGCCGCTTCGCGCGTGAGGCGAACGGCCCCGTGGCGCGCACGGGCGTTTCGCGCGTGGCGCGGACGAAGCGCGCCGCGAGCGACGGATGCGCGCGCAGCCATGCGTCGAGATAGCCTTCGGCGTTGCCCCGCATTGCCGCTGCCGCACGCGCAGGCACCACGAGCGCCACGTTCACGAGGCCCTCGTTCACGCGGGCGAGCCCCACATAGCCGGTGCGCGTCACGTGCATCTCGCCGAGCGTGCCCACGTCGGCCACGTCGCGGTAATGCGCCACCAGCGCCACGCGGCGCATGAAGCGCGACTGCCGCGCCAATCCGAGACGGCGTGACACCACACTGCGGAGCCCGTCGGCGCCGATCACCAGCCTCGCGCTGATCGCGCGGCCATTGGCGGTCACACCGGTGACGGTGCCGGCGTGGTCGATGGTGAGTGCGTCGACCTTGGTACGCTCCATCACCTGCACGCCGGCCGCGCGCGCGCGATCCAGCAGGACCGTGTCGAGGACCTCGCGGCGAATGCCCAGCCCGCGGTCGCGGAAGCCGCGAAAGCCGTGCTGCGCCACGAACTCGCCGTGAATGCGCCCACCCGATGGGGCGTGCACCACCATGCCGGTGAGCTGCGCGGCCTGCGCTTCGAGGGTGTCGAGGGCCCCCATGGCGTGCAGGATCCGTGACCCCTCGGGGCTGACGTATTCGGCGCAGGGCTTGGCGCGCGGAAACGCGGCCCGGTCCAGCAGACACACCTCGAGCCCGGCCTGAGCGCAATGCCAGGCCGCCGAACTGCCGGCGGGACCGCCGCCGACCACCAGAACGTCGAAGTGGGACATGAGTGAGAGTAACGCCGAGGCACGTTGCGCGGTTGCAACCCGCCCGCTGTGCGGCATCACCGTGATCGCGTCGTCGCTGGTGTGAACGCTGGCGTGAACGTCGGCATTAACGCCGGCCACCGCCGAGCGATGTCAGCGCGGCAACGTGAGCAGGGCGGTGCCCGCGACGGCACCCACAGCCGTACAGAGGAAATTCACGGCGTCGTTGTCGAGCCAGGCCAGGCCGCCCGACGGCGTGGTGGCGGTGCCACAGCGATGTACGGTCTGCTCCGTGTCTTTGGTGCAGGTGGGGCACCATCGCCGGGCCTGCCACCATGCGCCGATGCCGGTGTCGGCGATCGCCCCCGCCACGCCGGCGACGGTCACCAGCGGCAGGTGCGGCGTTTCGATCAGGCCCACGAGGCGGGCCAGCAGCGCCAGCAGCACGGCCGACACGATCATGCCGGCGGTGCCGGCGGCACTCACTGCCCCCGACGTGCCCACCGCAGCCGGCGAGAAGGTGCGCAGTGACCAGGGGCGCCCGCCCCACCAGGTGCCGGTCTCGGTGGCGAGTGTATCGGCGCCCGCGGACACCAGCGCGGAGGCACCCGCCACCGTCGCCACCGACGTCCACGCAGGGTCAACGTGCGCGAGCAGCGCACACCCGGCAAACACGCTGCCGTTGGCCAGCACCTGCCAGTGATCGCGACGCCCTCCCTTGGCCACCACATCGCCGGTCGCCGCTTCCTTGACGGCGCGTCCTGCACGGGAGGCCGCCGTGGCCGTGACGAACCAGCCCACCAGAAAGGCGCCCCACGGCCAACCGGCCATGGCCGCCGCACTCCCCACCGCGGTGGCGGCGATCGCCCCGCCCGCTGACAGACTCCCCACCCGCCAGGCCGCCAGCGCCACCAGCGCCGCGACCGCAGGGCCGCCCACGCTCGGGGAGAGGAGCGACGGGAAAGGCGGCAGGGCCCTTACCCCGCCAGCAAACGCGCCAGACGCGCGCGGAACTCCGGGCTGGCCCGTTCATTGTCGTGCTCGGCCGTGCGCTGCGCATGCTTGCGCAACGCGTCACGCATGGCGCGCAGCTGGCGCTCCACGCGCTGGCATCGGGCGCACTCGCGCAGATGGCCATGCACCAGTTCGCGCAGGGCGGAGCCGGGAATGTCGGTGTCGAGCTCGCCGTCCACGTACGCGTGGAGGTGAAGGCGACAGGTGAAGCAGTCAGCGGTCAGGAGAGTGAGCCGGCCGGGGAGTGATCGGAAGACGGGGGACACGCGGGCCCCCTGCGCAACGCTGGTGGAACCACCGGCGCCGCGCAAGCACCACACGAGACGTAACGCAAAACCGCCCGCGCTTGTTTGCGTGACCCGAAACACGTTAGCATGGACGACTATGCAGCGATTGTCTCTTCCGACCGACGGCGCCGTGACGCGGGCCACACTCGTGCCCGATCCCCTGGCCCTCAGCGGTGGCCCGCTCGACGCACGCCTGCCGCTGGCCCTTCTGGAGGCCGTGAAGGCGATCGACACGCCGGCGGCGGAGCTCGACGCGGACTTCGTGCACGAGCTGCGCAACAAGCGCTTGGGGCTCAGCGAGACGGTGTTGCAGCAGATCCGCCGCTACAACGATGCGGTGCGGGCCGGCCAGCGGGTGTCGTTCGATGACGTGCTCGCGCTGGCGCGTCTCATCGGGCGCCGCCCGGATGCCGACCTCGCCTTCCGCGAAGCGGGGCGCCGCTGGGCGCGCGCCTTCGTGGATACGGTGAGCGGCCCCCGCCGCGGTGCGGCGCGCACCCTCCCGGCGCTGCTGGCCCGCCCCATTGCCCTCGGGGCGCTGCGCCGGCTCGCCCGGCGCTACATGGAGGGCACGCTCGTACGGCAGGGCAGTACCTTGCTGCTCGAAGTCGGTTCGCCGGTCTCGGCCGATGCCGCGCCGCGGGGCGCGGGGTGCGGACTCTACGAAGCGGCGTTCCGCGAATCCCTGCTCGTACTGGCCGACGCCGACGGTGCCGTGGACCATGTCATGTGCCGTGCCCGGGGCGACTCGCGCTGTCAGTGGCGCGCCGAGTGGCGGCGTCGCTGATCCCCATCTCCTCACGCCCACTCCCCATGCTCACCCCCGAGCTGCTGCCGCGCCTTCAGCGCCTGCTGGCCGATGCCGACCTCGATGGTTGGCTGCTCTACGACTTCCGCGGCACCAACGCCATTGCCGCCGGGCTGCTCGGCTTCGGTGGGCTCTGCTCGCGCCGCGTATTCGCCTTCATTCCGCGCGAAGGACTGCCGATCGGCATCCAGCACGCGATCGAACCGGGGCCCTGGGCCAAGTGGCCCAAGGCGTGGCCGCTCCGCGTGTACAGCGGCTGGCGCGCGCTCGAGAGCGAAGTGGCGGCGCTGGTGCAGGGAAAGCGTGTGGCCATGGAGTATTCGCCGGGTGACGCGATCCCCTACCTCGACCGTATTCCGGCGGGTGTGCTCGAACTGGTGCGCGCCAGCGGCGCGACGGTGGTGAGCAGCGGCGATCTGGTGTCGCAGGTGTACGCCACGTGGACGCCGGAGCAGCGCGCCTCGCACGAGCGTGCCGCGGCGCACATCGCCGCGATTGCCCACGAGGTCATTCATCACGCGGGGGCCATGGTGGCGGCGGGAACCCCGGCCGCCGAGCATGAGCTGCAGCAGCGCATCCTGGACGCGTTCGCGCGCGCCGGGCTGGAAACCGATCACGGACCCGACGTGGCGGCCTCGGAGAATGCCGCCAATCCGCACTACGTGCCGTCGGCGTCGCGCCCGCGGCTGGTGCAGCGCGGCGACGTCCTGCTCGTGGACCTGTGGGCGAAGGAACCGAAGGGGATCTACGCGGATCAAACGTGGATGGGATCGCTCGGGGCGCCGTCGGACAAGGTGATGCAGGTGTGGGAAGCGGTACGCGATGCACGCGATGCGGCGCTCGAGCTGCTCAGCTCTCGCATCGCCGCGGGGCAGGTGGTGCGTGGAGGCGAGGCCGACGACGCCGCACGCGCCGTGATCGAGCAGCGTGGATTCGGGCCGCACTTCTGGCATCGCACCGGCCACAGCATCGACTCGCGCGAGCTGCACGGCAGCGGTCCGCAGATCGACAACCTCGAATCGCGCGACGATCGCGTGCTCATTCCCGGCGTGGGCTTCTCGATCGAGCCGGGCGTGTATCTCGTGGGCGAATTCGGGGTGCGCAGCGAAGTGAACGCGTTCGTGGGTGAGGACGCCTTGCTGGTCACACCGGGTGTGGTGCAGCGCGACCTGTTCATCGTGTGACCGATCGGGTGCAGCCCCTCCCGTTCAGCGGTACGATGATGTGGTCCCGCGTGGTGGCCAGGCTGTGCGTGGTGGCCCTCGCCGGTGCCGTGGCGTGTGGGGAGTCGGTTCCGGACGGTGAGGGGGCACGCATCGCCGATGTCGCGATGGAGCCCAATGCCGTGTCCGGCGGCACGTCGGACCATGCGGTGGCGGCCACCAAGGATCGGGGGGCTGCGATGCTTGCACGGGCCGCCGGTGGTGCCAACGGCACGGCCTACACGGTGGATATCGTCCCCACGCCCGGTGTGATCATCGGCCACGTGGGCGGCGGCGAACCGCGCGACACGAGCATCACCCCGACCCATGATCTGGGCGTGTGCCGTCCGTTCAGTGAGTCGATCGTCCCCAGCCGCGATGGGGGCGTGGGCAACGCGGTCGTGTGGCTGATGGGGGTGAGTCGCGGTCCGCGCGACACGGCGCCGCGACGGGTGAAGCTCACGCTCGACGGCTGCCGCCTCGACCCGCGCGTGCAGCGCGTGGCGCTCGGCAGCACGATCATGATCAGCGGGCGAGACGCGATGATGTCGCGGCTGCAATTCACGGGGGCCGGTGAGTCGTCGCCGCGCACGACGGTCCTGCTCAGCGACGCGGGCCAGATGGTCCCCACGGGCGACGCCTCTGCCGCGCCGGGGCTGGTGCAGGTGACCGACGACATGCACCCGTGGGTTCGGGCGTGGGTCGTGGTGGCGCCGCATCCGTTCGTGGCGGTCACCGACGCCGACGGCCAGTTCCGCTTCGACGGGGTACCGCCGGGGCGCTACACGCTTGTCATCTGGCACGAGCGCTTCGGCGTGAAGACGAACACGGTCCGAGTGGACGGCGCGGTGCAGACGAAGGTGGAGGTTGAGTACTAGGGTCGGGTGGCCCCGTAGCAACCGGCGGAACAGCGGGAGCGAGTTTCTGCGGGAGCGGGAACGTCGGGAGCACGCGAACGGAAGCGGTTACGCGCGACGGCGTGGTGTCGCGCCATGGCTCCCGTTGGATTCGCTCCCGTAGGACGGGCTCCCGCCGTGACCCGCTCCCGCAGTTCACCCCGACCGCCGTTCACCCGCCGATCGAGTACAGCCTGGCGTACACGCCGTCGTCCGTGGACAGCAACTCGTCGTGCGTGCCCGTCTCCACGATGCGGCCGGCGTCGAGCACGATCACGCGATCGGCGCGGCGAACGGTGCTCAGGCGGTGCGCAATGATCAGCGTGGTGCGCCCTTCGAGCAGTTCCTCGAGCGCTTCCTCCACATAGCGCTCGCTCTCGGTATCGAGGCTGGAGGTGGCTTCGTCGAGAATCACCACGGCCGGATTCTTGAGGAACACCCGCGCGATCGCGATGCGCTGGCGCTGTCCACCGGAGAGCTTCACGCCGCGTTCACCCACGCGCGTCTCGAGGCCGTCGGGGAGTTTCTCGATGAACTCCCACGCGTGGGCGGCGCGCGCGGCGCGCACGATCTCCGCCTCACTGGCGCCGGGGTTGGCGTAGGCGATGTTCTCGCGAATCGTGCCGCTGAAGAGCACCGGCTCCTGCGGGACGATGCCGATGGCGCCGCGTAGCGTGTCGAGTGCGAGGTCGCGCACATCGAGACCGTCGAGGGTGATGCGCCCCTCGCTCACGTCCCAGAACCGGGGGAGCAGGCTGGCGATCGTGGTCTTGCCGGCACCGCTGCGCCCCACCAGCGCCACCACTTCGCCTTGCCCCATGCGGAAGCTGATGTCGTGTATCACGGGTGCCTGCGACGGCGTGTAGCGGAAGGCCACGCCCTCGAACTCCACCTCACCACGCAGCGGCGCCGGGAGTGACTGCGGCGCCGCGGGGTCACACACGGTGGGGCGGGTGTCGAGCAACTCGAACACCCGCGTGGCGGCGCCCACCGCCTCCTGGAAGTTGCCGAAGAGGGTGGCGAGGGAGCCGACCGCGGCGGCCACGAACAGCGCATAGAAGAGAAACGCCACCAGCGTGCCGGCGGTGAGCTTGCCGGCGAGCACCTGGGTGCCGCCCTGCCACAGCACCGCCGCCACGGCGCCGAACGCCACGAACCCGACCACGCTGAAGAACAGCGCGCGCGTACGGGCGCGATACACGGCCACGCCCACGAGTTCACGCAGCAGCGCTCCGAAACGGCGGGTTTCCTCGGCTTCGCGCGTGAAGCTTTGCACCGTGCGGATGGCGCCGAACGATTCATCGGCCATGCCCATCGCTTCGGCAATACGGTCCTGCACGGTGGTGCTGGCCTTGCGCAGCGAGCGCCCGAAGAAGAGCGCGGCGCCCACTACCACCGGCACCACGGCGAGCGTGGTGAGCGTAAGGCGGAAGTTGGTGACGAACATCATCAGCGCGCCGCCCACGAGGAACAGCAGCTGGCGCGACAGCTCCGAGACCCACGTGCCAAGGAGCGACTGCAGCAATCCGAGGTCGCTGCTGAGACGGCTCGTGAGTTCACCGGTGCGGCGTTCGGTGAAGAAGGCCGGCGAGAGGCGGATGAGGTGCGCGAAGGTGCGAGCGCGCAGCGCGGCGACGATCCGTTCGGTGGAGGAACTCAGCAGGTAGACCTGCACGAAATTCGCGCCGGCCTGCACCGCGAAGACCGCCACGAGCCCGAGCGCGATGCGATCGAGGGCCGTCGCGTCCTTCTGCTCGAAAGCGGCATCGAGCAGGTACCGCATGACCGCCGGGAAGACGAGCCCCGCCATGGCGGCAATGACGAGGAACACGAATGCCACCATGAGTCGACCGCGATATGGGCGGACGAGCGGCAGGAGGCGGGACAGCGGCTTCAGTGTCAGGGAGGCATTGGGCACGCCGGATTATAGTGCGCGCTTGCGGTGTGCGCGCCTGCGGCGCGCTTGTATGGCAAGGAAGGGAGCAGGGGGAAGGCCATCAGGGAGAAGGGAACAGCAACTTCCTCCTTCCTCCTGACTGCCTTCTCCCTGCTCCCTCCCTTGTCAACAAAAAAGGGGCGCGTCGTCAGACGCGCCCCGTTCCACCGTCACCGCGCGATCGCCCGGTCCACCCCCATCGCCACAAAGAGCAGCGCCAGGTACAGCAGCGAGTACTTGTACACCCACCACGCCGGCGCCGTCCACGACTGCCCCTTCTGTGCGGCCCAGAGCACCTTGAGCACGCCCCACATCAGGAGGCCGCCCAGCACCACCGCGCTCGCGAGGTACACCAGGCCGAAGGCGCCGTAGAGCACCGGCAGCAGCGTGAGTACCAGCAGGATCACCGTGTACCACACCATCTGGTGCATCGTCTCGCGCTCGCCCCACACCAATGGCGCCATCGGCACCTTCGCGCGGCCGTAGTCCACCTGCTTGAGCAGCGCGAGCGCCCAGAAGTGCGGCGGGGTCCAGTAGAACACGATCAGGAACAGGCACAGCGCCGTCACGTCGAGCGTCCCCGTCACCGCGGCCCACCCCACGAGCGGCGGGAAGGCCCCCGCCGCGCCGCCGATCACGATGTTCTGCGGGCTCGTGCGCTTGAGGATGCGCGTGTAGATGAACACGTAGAAGTAGAAGCCCGCGAGGGCGAGCCCTGCCGTGAGCACGTTCACGAAGTGCGCGAGCATCCACGTGGCAAGCGTGGCGCACGCCACACCGAACGCCAGCACCTGAGTGGGCGACATGCGCCCGCTCGGGATGGGGCGCAGGCGCGTACGCGCCATCACGTCATCGATGTCGCGGTCGATGTACATGTTGACCGCGTTGGCCCCGCCCGCCATGAGATACCCACCGATCATCACCAGCAGCACCGTCCAGATCGACGGCGAGCCGGCAGCGTACATCGGGGCGGCCGTGGTGACCAACAGCAGCGAAATGATGCGCGGCTTGGTGAGCGCAACGAGGTCCCGCGAGAGCGGCGTGTCCGTTGGCGGGACGGCTCCTGCGCCCGTGACGGAAGCGGGGGCCTGCGAAGAGACGGGCGTCATGGGGGCACTCAGCCGGTGGGAAACGACAGGGACTGCCACGCGCCGTAAAACACCGCCACCAGCCCGATGATGGGCAGGAGCACCTGCACGATCTCGGCCCATTGACGGGGCGCAGGCACGGCGCTGCTGGTCGGCGCAGCGGGAAGCGTGCGGAAGACGGCACGCATGATGAAGAGCTGCGCCACGGCGCAGATCGCGACACCGCCCCAGAAGAGGGCCGTGATCATGGGAGTTGACTGCATGTGGGTGACTGCTGAAGCGACCGCGTAAGCGTCAGCGCAGGCGTGAGCCTGCGCGGACAGCGTGACTGCATGCCGAAGCGCCAGCAGTCAATCGGGGAGTTCACGACTCGGAGAAAACTAGACGGTGTACCGAGGTGGTGAACCCCCGTCCCGCAGGCTAGCATAGCGGCCATGGCCAACGCCCCCGCTTCTCCGCCCGCGGCTACCCCGCCCGCCGCCACCTCCGCTGGTGAACTTCCCCGCTCCCTGGGCCTCTGGAGCGCCATCGCCGTGCTGGTCGGCACCACGATCGGCTCCGGGATCTTCCGCTCCCCCGCCGGGATCGCCGACAAGCTCCCCGGCCCCCTCCCACTCATGGCGGTATGGACCGTGGGCGGGCTGTTCGCGCTCTGCGGGGCGCTCACCCTCGCCGAGCTGGCGGGGGCGATGCCACGGACGGGGGGCTACTTCGTCTACATCCGCGAGGCGTGGGGGCGTCTGCCGGCCTTCCTGTACGGATGGGCCGAGTTCACGCTCATCCGCGCCGCCGCCCTGGGGGGCATCTCCCTCACCTTCGCTCAGTACTTCCTGCGGGCGCTGGGGATCGACCCGAGCGTGGCCCCGTACGACGCCTACGCCCATTACATCGCCGCCGCCGCGCTGGTGCTGATGGCCACCATCAACGTGGTGGGGCTCAAGTGGGGGTCCCTGGTGCAGAACATCACGACCGTGGCCAAGTACGGCGGCCTCGTGATCATCGTGCTGCTGGCACTTACCCTGGGGCTCCCCAAGACAGGCGGGCACTTCACCCCCGCCACCCCGCCGGGAAGCTTCACCGTCTCGGCCTTCGGTCTGGCGCTCGTCTCCGTGCTCTGGGCCTTCGACGGGTGGGGCGACCTCAGCAAGGTGGCCGGCGAGGTCAAGGACCCCGAGCGCACCCTGCCACGCGCGATCGTGATCGGCACGCTGGCGATCATCGCCATCTACCTGCTGGCCAATATCGCCTACTTGTCGGTGCTCTCGGTCGATGAAATGCGCCGCGCCCCGCTGGTGGCCGCCGACGTGGCGCTGCGGCTGATCGGCCCGATCGGCGTGACGCTCGTCTCGCTCACGGTGCTGCTCTCCACCTTCGGGTCGGTCAACGGCTCCCTGCTGACCGGTCCCCGCATTTTCTTCGCGATGGCCGACGACGGTCTCTTCTTCAAGGCCGTGGCCAAGGTGCACCCCACCTTCAAGACCCCGTACGTGGCGATCATCATGACCGGGGCGCTCGGCGTGGCGTTCGTGCTGCTCCGCAGCTTCGAGCAGCTGGCCGACATTTTCGTGACCGCGTCGCTGGTCTTCTACATCCTGTCGATCGGGGCGGTGTTCAAGCTCCGGCAGCGCCCCGACTGGAACCCACCGGTCCGAACGCCCTTGTACCCGCTGGTGCCGGCGCTCTTCTGTCTGGCCGTGCTGTTCCTGTTGGGGAATGCGCTGATGGACCCGGCGCAGCGCGTGCCGACGCTCGGGGTGTTCGGCGTGATCCTGCTGGGGGTGCCGGTGTTCTACGCGACGGTGGGTCGCAAGTAGGGACTCGGCGCGCCCATTCCAGTTTCGGATGTGGCATTCCCGTTACAAATGTGGGACCGCTTCGGTTGCCTCGGTATCCGGGTGGCTCTAGCTTTTGAGGCTGTGGCGGGCCCGCGCCGGCCACAGCTGTTCCCGTTAGCGGAAAACGCCCCGGGTACATACGCCATACCCTCCACAACGACCATGCGAATCTCACGTTGGCTCGGCACCGCGGTCGCGGTGCTCGGCCTCTCACTGACTCCCTCCGCGCCGGTCATGGCGCAGGGCACGACGACCGGTGCCATCGCCGGTACCGTCTCCGACTCGAAGAAGGCGCCGATCGCCAACGCGCAGATCGAAGTCATCAACAAGTCGAACGGCGCCCGCACCGGCGCCATCACGCGCGACAACGGCCGCTACTTCGTGCCCAACCTCGAAGTGGGCCAGTACACCGTCAACGTGCGCCGCATCGGCTACAAGCAGTACACGGCGCCAACGGTCACGGTCAGCCTCACGCAGACCACCCGCCTCGACATCGATCTCGAGGATCAGGTCGCGCAGCTCGCCGGGGTCACCACCCGCGCGGCCGCGGCCACGGCTGACTTCGCCGCCACCCGTACCGGCGCGCAGACGGTCATCTCCGACACGCTCACGCGTCGTCTGCCCACGCTCAATCGCGACATCACGGACCTCGCGCGCAACTCGCCGCAGGTCAACGTGTCGGCCAACGGGCGCATCTCGGCGGCCGGTCAGAACAACCGCTTCAACAACATCCAGATCGACGGCGTGTCGCTCGCGAACCGCTTCGGTCTCGGTGATTCGCCCACCGTCGGCGCGCAGGCCAACGGCCGTGCGCTGCCGCTCGACGCGATCAAGGAATTCCAGATCCTCATTTCGCCGTACGACGTGCGCCAGGGTAACTTCACGGGCGCGCTCATCAACGCCGTGACGCAGTCGGGTACCAACGAGTTCCACGGCTCGGCGTTCGTGTACTACCGCGACCAGCAGATGGGGCGCGACACCGCCTTCCTGCGCAACGCGCCGTTCCTCCGTCGCCAGCTCGGTGCCTCGCTCAGCGGCCCGATCTTCAAGAACAAGCTTCGCTTCTTTGCGACGGTCGAAACGAGCGATCAGAATGCGCCCGCCGGTGGACCGTTCTTCGATCCGTCGGCGCCGAACGGCCTGGTCAACTCGCCGGTTGCCACCGCCCGTATCACGCAGGCGCAGGTCGACTCGTTCACGAATCGCCTGTCCTCGCTGGGCATCAACGCCGGTAGCCCGGGCATTCAGCAGAATACCAATCCGCTGCTGAACACCTTCGTGCGTCTCGACTACCAGATCAACGACAAGCACCGCATGGTGCTGCGCAACATCTACAACGACCAGTCGAACTTCGACTTCGGTCGCTCGCTCGGCACGTTCTCGTTCTCCTCGAACGGCTTCAACCGGACGGAGAAGTCCAATCAGGTCGTGGCGCAGGTCTTCTCGAACTTCTCGAACGGGTTCTCGAACGAGTTCACGGTCGGCCTGACCAACACGCGCTTCAAGCGTGAACTGCCGGTCGTGTCGCCCATGATCACCGTCCAGAACATCGGTGGCCGTGGGTCAGGGATCGGCTTCCGGGCCGGCTCGGAGAACAACTCGCAGGGCAACGAGCTGCGCGAAGACCTGTACGAGATCTCGAACAACTTCACGATGCCGCTCGGCAACCACCTGGTGTCGATCGGTACGCGCAACGAGATCTACAAGGCCTACAACGCCTTCCTCCAGAACTCGTTTGGCAACTACACCTTCGACTCGCTGTCGGTGTTCGTGGGCGGCGGCCTCCCCAACGCCTTCCTCGGCTCGGGCTCGCTGGGCGGTGATGTGGCGGCGCAGTTCACGTCGGCGCAGCTGGCCGCCTACGTGCAGGACCAGTGGACCGTGACGCCGCGCCTCACGCTGACCTACGGCCTG
>CAZNZG010000063.1:0-2024 GCA_964577455.1 uncultured Gemmatimonas sp.
GCCACCCGTCCTGCCCCTCGCCCCACGGTGCCGGGGCAACCCACGGCGCCCGGCCAGCCTGGACAGCCCACCCCCGGGCAGCCCCCCGCCGGCCTCCCTGGCCTCCCCAACATCCCCGGCCTCGCCGGGGCACTGGGCGGTGCCGCCGAGCCCAATCCGCGCCCGTACGCCACCGTCATCACGCCGCGCGCCAAGAGCAAGAAGGGCGTGTTCGACGTGCACCAGGTGGGCTCGCGCCTGTACTTCGAGATTCCGGCGGCCCAGCAGGGGAAGGACTTCCTCATCACCACCGTGCTCGCGGCCACCAACGACGCGATCAACGGAAGCCTCTACGGCCCCGAGCGCGTGATCCGCTTCGAACGCCGTGAGAACCGTATCTTCGTGCGCGAGGCGAGCTACCTCAACGTGGCCAGCGACAGCACCCAGCAGTCGCGCGAGGCCATGAACCTCATCTCGTTCTTTCCGATCATCGCCACGCTCAACGTGGAATCCTACGGCAAGGACAGCGCCGCGGTCGTGGAAGTGACGCGCATGTTCACCGGCGGTGTGCAGGAATTCACCGCACGCGGGCGTCGCGCCACCGTCGATGCGGCCCGCTCGTACATCGACAAGTTCAGCGCCTTCGAGCGCAACGTGAACGTGACCGCGGTGCAGACGTACACGGCAGCACCGGGTGGCGGAATTCCCGGACTGCCGAACATTCCCGGGCTGACCGGCGGCAGCGGCGCCGCCACCACGGAAGCGTTCACCTTCTCGCTCGTGCGGCTCCCCGACGAGCCGATGATGCCGCGCCTGTACGATCGCCGCGTGGGCTACTTCATCTCGCCCAAGCGCGACTTCGGCTCGCCCGAGCAGCGCGTGGTCTCGCGCGACTACATCAAGCGCTGGCGCCTCGAGTGCTCCGACAAGAAGGAAGGCGCGCTCTGCGTGCCCAAGAAGCCCATCACGTACTACGTCGATCCGGCCACGCCGTCATACCTCAAGCCGTTCATCCGCGCCGGCATCGAGGAGTGGCAGTCGGCGTTCGAAGCCGCCGGCTTCGCCAAGGGCATCGTGGCAGCCGACGCACCCGCCAACAACCCGGAGTTCTCGGGTGAAGACGCGAGCGTGACGATGGTGCGCTGGCTGCCGTCGCCGACCGCGAATGCGCAGGGCCCCAGCCTCGTCGATCCGCGCACCGGCGAGATCCTCGACGCCGACGTGCAGATGTACCACAACATCCTCGACCTGCAGCGTGAGTGGTACTTCTCGCAGGTGGGGCATCTCGATCCGCGCGCCCAGCGCTTCCCGTTCCCCGACTCGCTGATGGGCCGCCTCGTGCAGTTCGTCGTGGCGCACGAAGTGGGACACACGCTCGGCTTCCGTCACAACTTCAAGGGCAGCTCCATGTACCCGGTCGACTCCATCCGGAGCCGCACCTGGGTGGCCAAGATGGGGCACTCGCCCAGCATCATGGACTACGCCCGCTTCAACTACGTGGCGCAGCCGGAAGACAAGCTCCCGCTCGAGTCGCTCGTGCCGAAGGTCGGCCCGTACGACAAGTTCGCGACCATGTGGGGCTACATGCCCATCGCGGGCGCCAAGACCCCCGAAGCGGAACTGCCGAAGCTCGACGAATGGTCGCGCATGCAGGACACCGTACCCTGGTACCGCTTCGCGGACGACGCGAGCGCCGGCCAGGCCGATCCGGGTGAGCAGACCGAAGCGGTGGGTGATGCCGACGCCGTGCGCGCCAGCACGCTCGGCTTCAAGAACATCGCGCGCATCATGAAGCTCGTGGAGCCCGCGTCCACCGCCGACAAGACCAAGGACTTCTCGCTCCTCCGCGAGACGTATGACGGTGTGATCGGCCAGTGGACGCTCGAGGCCAACCATGTGACCAAGATCATCGGTGGCGTGGACCGTCAGGAAAAGCGGGTGAGCCAGAGTGGGCCGGTATGGACGCCGGTGTCGCGCGGGCGTCAGAAGGAAGCGATGAACTTCCTCAACACGCAGGTGTTCGCCACGCCGTCGTATCTCACCGA
>CAZNZG010000063.1:2034-15578 GCA_964577455.1 uncultured Gemmatimonas sp.
GACCTGTCGATCCTGCGCAAGCTCGAATCCGACGGCAACATCAACCGCGTGGCTGGTGCCCAGGCGCGGGTGCTGTCGGGCCTCGTGAGCAACGCCCGCCTGCAGCGCATGGTGGAGCTCGAGGCCACCGCGGCCAACAAGGCGTCGGTGTACTCCCTCGGCGAGATGCTCACCGATCTGCGCCGCGGCCTGTGGAAGGAGATCTACGCCGGGCAGCCGGTCGACGCCTATCGCCGTCGCCTGCAGACGCTCTACCTCGAGGCCATGGCGAGCAAGATCCGCCCGCCCGCACCGAGTGCACAGGATCAGGCGCTCGCCGCGCTCTTCGGCGGCGCGATCGTGAACACGCGTGACTTCCGTCCGCTGCTCAAGGACGAAATGCGTACGCTCGATCGCGAGCTGGCCGGCGCCATCGGTCGCACGGGCGACCGCACCACGCGCGCCCACCTGCAGGACGCGCGCGATCAGATCAAGAGCATGCTCGACACCGGCAAGTAGTCCGTCGGTCGGTCGGAAACAGCACGGCCCACTTCCCGTCGGGAAGTGGGCCGTGCTGTTTGTGCAGTGACGCCGTCACCTATTCCTCGAACTCCGCCTTGGCGGCCCCGATGCCGCCGCCGTCCACCACGTTGGTGTAACCGGCCTCCCGGAGAAGCTGCGCCGCCATCGCGGAACGGCCGCCGCTGGCGCAATACACCAGCAGGTTCGAGTGCTTCGATACGCCAGCCACCTCGTCCAGCCCTGCAGGGAGCGTATCGACCGGTACGCACTGGGCGCCGGGCAGGTGACCGAGCCAGAACTCGAGTTTCGAACGCACGTCGATCACGACGTCGACGGGCTTGCTGCGGAATGTGGGCATAAATATCGGTGGTGGATGGTCCTTATATTACCTTATACGCATACCGTTGAGCATGCAAGTAGGACCATCGTCCCGTCAGGCCGCGCGCCTGCCCCGTCGCTCGGCGGTCTGACGCACCTCGCGGTCGGCGTTGGCCGTCAGGTCGCTGGTGCGGAAATCCCGCACCGCCGCGGCCAGACGCGCCGACTGGTCGCGCAGCTCCGACGAGCTGGCGGCGCTCTCCTCGGCCTGCGCCGCCGCCTCCTGCGTGACGCGACTCAACTGCACCACGCGTTCGGCAATCGCATCGATCCGCTGGTGCTCCTCGACCGTATCCGCGCGCAGCATCCCCATGTCGCCCTGCACGTTGCGCATGGCGGTATCGATCTCCTGCAACACCTGCTGCATCGACACGTTCAGCTGCACCCCCTCGTCCGCACGCTCACGCTGCGCCGCGATGAGGTCGGCGGTACTGCGCGCCGCCTCGGCACTGCGCAACGCGAGGGCACGGACCTCCTCGGCCACCACCGCGAAGCCACGCCCGGCATCGCCAGCGCGGGCCGCTTCCACTGCCGCGTTGAGCGCCAGAAGATTCGTCTGGAAGGCGATCTGGTCGATCGATCCCACGATACGGGCCGTCGCGTCGCTGCTTTCCTTGATGCGGCGAATCGCGTCGTCGAGTGCTCCGGCTACGGCACGTCCCCGTTCGGCGCGCGTCTGCGCATTCACCGTGGCCTCCGACGCCTGTTCGGCTCGCGACGCCACGCCGGTGGCCAGCGAGCGCAACGCATCCAGGGCGCGCTCGACCTCGGCCACGGCCAGCGCTTGCGACTGTGCGCGGTCGGAGAGTCCACCGGCGGCGCCGGCAATCACCTCCGACGACTGATCCACGTCGAGGGCGATCCGCCGCACGTCGCCAACGGCGCTCGCCAGATGACCGATCGCCTCGTTGAACGAGGTCGCGCTCCTGGCAAATTCGCCCTCGTACGCATCCGACATGCGCACCTCGAGGTCACGGGCTGCCACCTGCTGCAGCAACCGCCCCATCTCCATTGATGGCGCCGCGACGGCCTCCAGCATGCTGTTCGTGCCTGCCAGCAATTCACCGAAGGCGCCCGGAAACGCGCGGCTGTCCGCCCGCACCGAGAGTTCCCCGCGTTGCGCTGCCTTCACCTGCGTGGCAATGGCATCGGTGGCAGCGCGGAGCTCGCGCTGGAGCCCCTGTACGGCCAGCCCCAGCGCGTCGTGCTCTCCACGCAGGGCCACGCTGGCCGTGAGATCACCGCGTGCCAGCTGCTCCGCGGCGTGCACCACCTGGCGTTCCTGCGCCACCACTCGGTTCACCGATTCGGCCATTCGTCCAAGCTCGTCACCCGACGAGACCGTGACCTGAACGTCCAGCTTCCCCAAGGCGACCGCGTCGAGTGCATCGCGCACGGCCTTCACGTCACCGGTGATACGGCGCGAGATTCGCCGTCCCAGCCACGAGGCAAACACGATGGCCGCCAGGGCGAGCAGGCCCACCAGTTGCTGCGTGCGAAGCACCGATGCTGCCATCTGACCCTGCAGTGCCTCCGCGCGGCGCAGTACCACGGTGCGAACCTCCTGCAGCTGTACGCGCAGGGCCGCGGCATCGGGAATGCACTCGTTGAACATGATCGTGAGCGCACGCTCGCGATTGCCTTCGGCATCGGCCGCGAGCACGCGCTTCCCGACGTCCACGAACGCCGCCAGCTTCACGGAATAGTCCCCGTACAATCGGGTGAGCTCGGCATCTTCCTTCGCCATGGCGGCAAAGGCCGTGCTGTGCGTGCCCACATCGGTGATGAGCTCCTGAACCCGGGCGAGATGCTCTTCCTTTTCCGCGGGGGTACGCGAGAGGAGCACATCGCGAATCGACACGCGTGTCTGCACGAAGTCGGCCTCGAGATCGCCGAGCAGATGCAGTGGCGCGGTCATGCGTCCGTACATCTGCTCCGCGTCGCTGCCAAGGGTGCGCACGCGTGCCACAGCGGTCACGAGGGCGACCGAGAAAACGAGGATCGTCCCGAAGACGATCATCTGAAGCTTGCGCTCCAGTCGGGCGTTAAAAGCAGTCATTTGCATGCACCTTCAGAGTGTCGGGAGCGTACGTCGTCGCACCGACAACAATTATCGGATTTTCCAGTTTTGACTTTAGTCGGACCGCTACGGCCAGCGTCCCGTCCAGTGCATCGATAGCCAGAGCGTATGGTTTACCTCGTTCGCTCGGCGTGCAGCAAATGCGTTGTAGAGGTTCATGTACCCCACCTCCACGCGCGTCCGGTCACCGGTGGGGAGCCCCACTCCGGCGCTGGCCCGGTTCTGCCCGATCGTGAACGCCTGACCGGGCCCGCCCAGCGGCATGAGGAGTTCGTCCCACACGTACCCGATCACCGGCCGACCGCCGAGCGTCAGCTTCCCCAGATTCATCTGGGCGCGGGGCATGTAGCGCAGACGGTTCTGATAGGTGGTGGGGCCCGCCTCGCGGTCGTCCTCGCCAGCCACCGTAAGCAGCGGATGCGTCCAGCGCTGCTCGAGACGATAGCGATGGGAGACGCTCACCGCGCCTGCCTTGTGTGCCACGGTGAGCTGCTGCCAGGTGCGGTGCTCCCGGGTGGGATTGGCGATCGGGAAGGCTCCGTACGGCTGCGTGGCGATGTAGGCATAGCCGGCCGCCACCCGCACGCCCGGCGCGAGCGTGAACTGCACGCCGGGGCGCACCAGCAGCTGCTGCGGCTCCGCCCCCATGTCCATGCGACGCCACGAGCCATCGAACCAGAGCGCCGTGCGCTTGCTGATCGGCTGGTCTGCAAATGTGCCGACCCACAGCGCATCCTGATGACGCGTCGTCCACGGCTGGGCCCGCACCAGACTCGGCACGGTGGTGCTGGCGATGCCGGCCAGCATCCCCAGCAACCGGAAGGCACTGACGAGGCGTGACGAAACGGTTCGGTTGGTCATGTGTGAATAATGGCCACTGCCGGCGCTGCTTCCGTACGGCATGGGTGATTGATTTTTCTTCGCGGACCCTTCGGGAGTATCGGACCGAGCGGCCCGGTGTTGATCGGCCCATCACACAGCCGCGAGCGGAACCGGGCCATGGCACGTACTATCGGGTGTACCGGGCAGGTCACGTTGCCCGGGGCTCCGGCGACCCCCGCTCCCCGCTCATGTGGATTGTCACGCTGGCCCTGCGGCGCCCGTACACGTTCATCGTCGGCGCGTTGCTGGTGATCCTGTTCGGTGTGCTCTCGGCTCTGCGCATGCCGACCGACATTCTCCCGGAACTCGACATTCCGGTGGTGTCGGTGATCTGGTCGTACAACGGCCTGCCCCCCGAGGAGATGGAGCGGCGCTTTGCGACCCCGTTCGAGCGGTCGCTCACCACGACGCTCACGGGGATCGAGCACATCGAGTCGCAGTCGCTGGCGGGTATCACGGTCGTGAAGGTGTTCTTTCAGCCCGACGCGTCGGTGGAATCGGCGGTCTCACAGATCGCGGCGCAGTCGCAGACCATTCTCCGCATCATGCCGCCGGGTGCCACCGCGCCGCTGATCATCCGCTACAACGCGGCGAACGTGCCGGTGCTCCAACTCGCCCTCGGTGGTGATTCGCTTTCCGAACAACAACTGAACGACCTCGGCACCAACGGTATCCGCACACGCCTCGCCACCGTACGCGGCGCCAGCGTGCCGCAGCCCTACGGTGGCCGCTCGCGGCTCGTCAACGTGGACCTCGATCCCGCGCAGTTGCAGGCACGTGGGCTTTCGCCCACCGATGTGAGCGATGCCATCAGCGCCCAGAACCTCGTGCTCCCCGGCGGCACCGCCAAGATCGGGGAGCGCGAGTACGCGGTGCGCCTCAATGGCAGTCCCACCGTGGTGGAGACACTCAACGACCTCCCCATTCGCGTGGTGAATGGTGCCCTGGTGCGGGTACGCGACGTGGCCCAGGTGCGCGACGGGTATGCGGTGCAGACGAATATCGTGCACCGCGACGGCGTGCGTGGTGCGCTGGTCACGGTGCTCAAATCCGGTGGGGCCTCCACCATCGATGTGGTGAACCGTGTGCGTGAGGCGCTCCCCGGCATCCTCGCGGCGCTGCCATCGGCGCTCAAGGTCGACGTCCTCGCCGACCAGTCGCTCTTCGTGAAGGCCGCGCTCGAAGGCGTGGTGCTCGAGGCGCTGATCGCCGCGTGCCTCACCGCCGCCATGATCCTGCTCTTCCTCGGCAGTTGGCGCAGCACGCTCATCGTGGCGCTCTCCATTCCGCTGTCGATCCTCGCATCGGTCACGATCCTGGGCGCGCTCGGACAGACGCTCAATGTGATGACGCTGGGTGGACTCGCCCTCGCCGTCGGCGTGCTTGTGGACGATGCCACGGTGGGGATCGAGAACATCCACCGCATGCAGGAACACGAGCCGGATATCGAGAAGGCGATCATGGAAGGTGCGGGACAGATCGCCGTACCGACACTGGTCTCCACGCTCGCGATCTGCATCGTCTTCGTGCCCATTTTCTTTCTGAGCGGGGCAGCCGGGTCGCTCTTCCGGCCGCTGGCGATGGCCGTGGTGTTTGCGATGATGGCGAGCTACGTGATCTCGCGCACCCTCGTCCCCACGCTCGTGAAGTTCGCCATGCAGCGCGAGCGAGAGATCGAGGCGAGGCGCGCACACCGACCGCAGAAGCCCGGACCGTTCGTGCGGCTGCACCGTGATTTCGAGCATGCATTCGAGGCGATGCGCGTGCGCTATCGTCTCGCGCTCGCGTCGGTGCTCGAGAAGCCTGCCACCGTGGTGGCCACGGCGCTGGTGATCCTGCTGTCGGCGGGTGTGCTTGCGCCGCTGCTCGGGCGCGACTTCTTCCCGCAAGTCGACGCGGGCCAGATCCGGCTGCACCTGCGTGCACCGGTGGGTACGCGCCTCGAGGAGACCGCCCGCATGGTGGCCGACGTGGAGGCGCGCATCCGCACGATCATCCCACCCGGTGATCTGGGCACGATCCTCGACAACGTGGGCATTGCCTCCACGAGTCTCACCAACCTCGCCTTCAGCGACAATCCCACCACCGGCGTGACCGACGCCGATCTCCTGCTCGTGCTGAACGATGAGCGCGTGGGTGACACCAAAGCGTATGCGAGCGAGATTCGCCGCGTGTTGCGCGAGGAGTTCCCGCATGTGCTGGTGTTCTTCCAGTCGGCCGACATCATCGGCCAGATCCTCAACGCCGGTCTCCCCGCGCCGGTCAACGTGCAGGTGGCAGGAAGCAATCGGACCGACAACATCGTGGTGGCGCGCGCCCTCGAGCATCGTCTGCGGCAAATCCCCGGGGCCGTGGACGTGTATCTCCAGCAGCGCATGGAAGCACCGCAGCTCAACGTGACCGTGGATCGCACGCGCGCCAGCACGCTGTCGCTCACCCAGCGTGAAGTGGCCAATGACCTGCTCGTCTCGCTGGCGTCGAGTGGTCAGGCGCAACCCAACGTGTGGCTCAATCCGCAGAATGGGGTGCAGTACACCGTGAGCGTGCAGACACCGCAGTATCGCATGGCTTCGCTCGAGGCGCTGGCGCAGACGCCAATTGCCGGGGTGAGCGGCGGCGCCCCGCAGTTCCTCGAAAACGTCGCCACCATCGCCCGCGGCAGCAGCATGGCGGTGGCCAGTCACTACGACGTGGCCCCGGTGTTCGACGTGTTCGCCAACGTGCAGCACCGCGATCTTGGCGCCGTGGCTGGCGAGATCGACATGGTCCTCGATTCCCTTCGCCCCTCGCTTCCCAAGGGCACCACGCTGGTCATGCGCGGGCAGGTGGCGAGCATGCGCGAGTCGTACAGCGGTCTCATGACCGGCCTGCTCTTCGCCGTAGTGCTCGTGTACCTCATCATGGTGATCAACTTCCAGTCGTGGCTCGACCCGCTGATCATCAGCAGTGCCCTGCCCCTCGCGCTCACGGGCGTGATCTGGGCGCTCTTTGCCGCGGGCAACACGATCAGCGTACCCGCCTTCATGGGCGCCATCATGAGCATGGGAGTGGCCACCGCCAACGGCATTCTCGTGGTGGCGTTCGCCAACGAACGCATGGAGGCGGGGCTCTCCGCCTTCGACGCCGCCCTCGATGCCGCCACCACCCGGCTGCGCCCGGTGATCATGACCGCCGCGGCGATGATTGTGGGCATGATCCCCATGGCGCTCGGCGTGGGCGAAGGGGGGGAGCAGAATGCCCCGCTCGGTCGTGCCGTGATCGGTGGGCTGAGCTTCGCCACGGTCGCCACCCTCACCGTTCTTCCGCTCGTGTACAGCCGCCTGCGCGCCGGTCGCGCGCGCTCCGTTTCTCCGTACTCCGGACTGGCGTCGTGATGCACCATTCCTCTCGGTCCAACGCTCGGCCTCCCCGTGGCGCGCATCATCGCCGCCCACGATACGGTCGTACCATCCCCATCGTGCTCGGCGTGATCTTCGTGGGGCTGGCGGTGGCGGGGGCGCTGCCGCGTCTCGCGCAGTCGCGGGCGCGCGACTCCGAACGCGAACAGGTCAACGCGGCCCCCACGGTGTACACCGAGAGCGTGAGGCAGGACACCAGTGGCACCCCGTTCGAGCTGCCCGGCACCATCACCGGCCTGCACGAAACGCCGATCTTCGCCCGTGCCAACGGTTTCGTCCGGGCGTTGCGCGTCGACATCGGCTCGGTCGTACGCGCTGGCGACACGCTGCTGCTGCTCGACATGCCAGAGGTGCGCGAACAGGCACGACAGCTCACCGCCGTGGTGGAGCAGACGGAAGCGAGTGCCGCTCTCAGCCGCGCCACCCTCGCGCGATGGACGCAGCTGGCAGAGAAGGGCGTGGTGACCCCGCAGGAGCTCGATGAGCGACAGGCGCAGGCCACTGTCGCCGATGCCAATGTGCGCGCCGCGCGCGCCAATCTGTCCAGTGTGCGCGAGTTGCTCCGCTTTGGCGCCCTCACCGCGCCCTTTGCCGGAGTGGTCACATCGCGCTCGGTCGACGTGGGATCGCTGGTGGTGGCCGGTGCCGCCGCTGCGGCGCGTCCACTGCTCAACATCGTGCAGACGGACACCCTTCGTGTGATGCTGCAGGTACCGCAGAGTGCCGCTCCACGCGTACGCAGCGGCATGAAGGCCGGCGTGCTGGTGCGGGAGCTGGGCGACTCGTTGTTCAATGGGACCGTCGTGCGGACATCGGGTGCGATCGATCAGGCCACCCGCACCCTGCTCACCGAGGTGCACGTGCCCAATCGCGGACGCACGCTGTTGCCGGGCATGTACGCGCAGGTATCGCTCAAGGTCCCGTCCACCCGTCCTTCGCTTCGCATCCCCGCCATCGCGCTCATCGTACGCGCGGAGGGGACGCTGGTCGCGCGCGTGGAGGACAACGTGATCCGCCTCGTACCCGTCACGCTCGGACGTGATTTCGGGACGGCAGTCGAGGTGTTGGACGGCGTTTCCGCCGGCGACGCTCTCGTGGTCAACCCCGCTGAATCCTTGGCGGACGGTATGACCGTGCGCGCGATCGCACGCGGGGCCGGAAAGCCCGCCGCCACACCGTAACGCCTCCCCCTCGGAGCAGTCTGTATGGCACAACGATCTTCGCTCGGGGCGCGTCGCGCCGCCGCCGTCATCGGCACGGCGATCTGCATATCCCTGCCGCTCGACCTGCACGCGCAGCAGGTCGCGCTGGCCTCGTGGGTCTCGCTCGATGCGCCGGTGGGGCTCGAAATGCGCACCACGCGCACGCTCGTCCCGCTGCTGTCCGCGGCGACGGGCGGTACGTGGCGCGCCGACGCCCTTGGCAATCTCGTCCTGCGCAAGGGGAGCGGGTCTCCCAAGCGGGTGCTGGCGTGCGCGATCGATCGCCCCGGCTATGCGGTCACGCAGATCACCCCGGATGGCATGCTGCGGCTGCATCGCGTGGGCAACGTGTCGCATCCGCTGTGGGACCAGGCGCATGAGGGGCAACAACTCGAGGTCCTCACCACGCGTGGGGCCGTCCCCGCCGTGTCGGCGATTGCCAACGGGCATTTCGCGCAGCAGCACCGTCGCGATTCGCTCGTGGTGACCGCCGACGAGCTCTGGGTGGACGTGGGCGCGTCGTCGGCCGCAGAGGTCGCGGCGCTGGGTATCGCCCTGCTCGATCCCGTGCAGCGGCGCCTCGCGGCGTGGAGTTATGGCGACTACGTGGCAGGGACCGCCGCAGGATCACGCGCCGGCTGCGCGGCGCTGGTGACCGCCGCGCAGGGCACGCCGTCGCAGGGCGAAACGATGTTCGTGGTGTCGGTACAGGGCGCCTTCGGGTGGCCCGGGCTGGGCGGGGTCCTGGCACGAACGCCGGGGTTCCGTGCCGATCAGGTCACGCTGCTCATGAATGGTCGCGGCGATCGGGTACAGCGGCACGCGCGCAGCGTGGCCGGCGTGAATGCCGCGGTGCTGCGTGCAGGACGCCTGGACTCCGTGCACATCGTGGCACCGGCCGTTCGCCATGCCGGGACGCTCGTGGAGAGCATCGCGGCAAGCGAGGCCACGTGGCTGCTCGGGCAGGCCGCGGCCGCGGCCGGTGTGTCGCTGCCGACGAGCCCCGCGTGGGTGAGCGCGCCGGTGCGCCGCCGTGCGAGTGCCGCGACCGATCCGGTGGCGCGCAACGATGTGCACGGCGCGAGCATGACCCAGCTGGCACGGCTCGCCGATCTCCCGGCCACGCCCATGCACGAATGGCGCGTACGCGAGGCGATCATGGCGCAGCTCCCATCGTGGGCGCGGACACGCGCCACGGTGGACAGCGTGGGGAATCTGATCGTGAGTGCGGGCCCGCCACGCGATACGGTGGTGTTCATGGCGCACATGGACGAAGTGGGGTTCCATGTGGCTGCCATCGCACGGGACGGCACGGTCTCGCTGGAAACACGCGGTGGCGCCGTGCACTCGGCGTGGGAAGGGCAGCCCGCGCTCGTGCACCTGCCGCGTGGCGCCAACGGCGAGATTGATACGGTGCCGGGCGTGTTCGTGCCGCGCGACAGTGCGCGCGTGCGGCAGGTGCGTACGGTGACCGCGTGGTTCGGTATGGACTCCGCACAGCTGGTGGCGCGCGGCGTGCGCGTCGGGCAGGGCGTCACGTCGCCGAAGGTGAGCGTGCGCCTGGCGGGGTCGCGCTTCACCGGGCGAAGCATGGACGACCGTGCCGGCTCCACGGCGCTCCTCATGGCGGCGAAGCGCATCGATCCGGCAGCACTCACGCATGCGGTGCTCTTCGTCTGGTCGGTGCAGGAAGAGGGCGGTCTGGTGGGTGCGCAGGTCGCCGCGCGGCGGATGGGGGCGAGCACGTCGCGCATTTACAGCATCGACACGTTCGTGAGTTCACAAACGCCGCTCGAGTCACCACACTTCGCGTTCGTCCAGTTGGGCAAGGGGCCGGTGCTGCGCGCGATCGAGAACGGCAGCATCTCACCACCGGCGGTGCGCGCGCAGGTACAGGCGGCGGCGCAATCCGCTGGCATTCCGCTCCAACTCGGCCTCACGCAGGGTGGTACCGACGGTACGGCGTTCACCTTCTACGGGGCGCCCAACACGGGGCTCTCGTGGCCGGGTCGCTACAGCCACACGCCCGCCGAGGTCCTCGATCTGCGCGACGTGGAGCGGCTCGCGGCGCTCATCACCGCCGTGGCGCTGCAGCGGTAAGCCGCGGTGGCGGCCGGTCCCGCCGCTCAACACAGAAGCCAGCCGCTGTGCGCACAATTGAGCGGATCAAACGCCCCACCACAGTCCACTCCGGCCCGCGTGCACCGACACGTCCGCATCCCACGGAACAACCCGCGCGTTTCCGCGGCAACCCGCCCGTTTCCGCGGTAAGGCCGGTCCCGCCGCTCAACACGGAAACCAGCCGCTGTGCACAGAAACGCCAATGCCGCCGCCAATCGCTCGGCGGCATGACCGCTTCGTTCAGAGATAGCGCGTGATACGGTACCGCCGAGAGGCCCGGAGTCGCGCGTACCAGATCGCGGCGGGATAGAGCAGCAGCAACGTGACCACGACGAACGGGAACGTCTGCCAGAGCGGGAACCCGAACGATTTCGGCAGGCCGGTAATAGTGGCGCGGAAGTCGAACGTGGACCACGCGTATCCCGACGCCATCGCCCACAGCAGCGCGAGGGCGTGCAGCAGGTACAGGTGTGCCACGTAAAGAAACATCGGAACCTGCCCCATCGTGGCCAGCGGCGCCGTCCACCGCGGCACCTCAGCGTCCCAGACCGCCAGCAGCAGGAACGCCGGTCCGAGCGTCATCAGTACGAAGCTGAGTGACATCGGATACTTCGTCACGTTGAGCGCGGCCATCACGTTGCGCAGCGCGTCGTCGCCGTACACGGCCACGTGCGGATCGCCGTACACATTCGTGGCTCGCAGCAGGACAAACAGCGCGAGCATCAGGACACCTACACCCGCCAGCCAGCGGGGGCGCGTTACGTGTGTCGTCAGGCGGTACCAGCGCCCCAGCGCATCACCAAACAGCACGAGGCCGATCATCGGCATGATCGGGTACGAGGTACGCACCGTGAGTTCTCCCCACAGCGGCATCACCTGGCGATCGTGCAGCACCGCCCAGCTCCAGTGCAGCCAGGTGGGACTGGTTGGGTGCCATCCGTCGAGGGCGTTGTGGCCAGCGACCAGCAGCACACCGAGTACCAGGCGTGCCGCGACGGGCACCCGTTGCAGGAATCCGAGGACGATCAGGCTCATGCCGATACCCCAGATCACCTGCGCGTAGCGCATCGGCCAGACCAGCGAGAAGGTCCACGCGAGATGCACCACGGTGAATTCCAGCAGGACCAGAATCAACCCGCGTGTGATCAGATGCCAGGACCACGGCGCCGCTCCCGTCGTCGGGGCGCCGTGGCCCTGCAGTCCCGACGACACCCCCGCAAGCAGCGTGAACACCGGCGCGCAGAAATGCGTGACCCACCGCATCCAGAAGAGCATCGGGTCCACCTGATCGAGCTGCATCGGGTCGGTCACGCTCCCGGGCCCATTGCTGTACTCACGCGCGTGGTCGATGGTCATGATGACGATCACCAGCCCGCGAAGAATATCGAACGCACCGATACGTGCGTGCGCCGATGCCGGCAGTGATGCCGGGAGCGATCCCACGCCCATCAACGATCGAACGTGACGGTGAGGAAGAGGGCGCGAGCGGCGGCGGGCGAGTGCAGCGTCTGTGCGCCATCCCACCAGACGTACTCCATGTAACGGTCGAAGAGGTTCGTCACGCCCACCCCGATCGCGGCGGCGCGCCAGCGCCAGGAGACATCGGCGTTGACCGTATGCATGTCACCCCACCGCCCACGATCGTTCTGCTGCGTGAGATGGTAGTCGCCCTGCGCGTACGCCCACGCGCTGGCGGTCAGCCCAACGCGCGGCGACCACTCCGCCCCGTACTTGACCGTCCACGATGGCACATGGTTGAGGAGGTTGCCGGCCACCGCCGCGTTCGTCTTGCCGGGCTCCACGAGCACCGCCCGCTGCGACGTGCCGGCTGCCCAGAGCTGCACCCCACGTGGCAGCCGCAGGGCGCTCTCCACGTCGAGACCGCGACGCTGCGTGCGGCCGATGTTCTCCGAGTCACCCGAGTTGTCGAAGCGCAGACGCACTTCGTCGGAGGCACGCTGCTCCCAGTACCCCGCGCGCATCGACCACGCGCTCGTCGGGTTGCTCACGACACCGACCTCGAAGCCGTCGTTGATCGAGGCGCGCAGCGGCGAACGGCCATAGGCCGCGATGCCCGTGCCGATCTGGAAGCCGCGTCCGAAGTTGGCATAGCTGCTGAGGCGATCGTTCACCCGCACGCTCGCACTCACCTTGGGCTGCGTGATCCATCCGTAATTGAGCACGGGCAGCGACGTGGGAGACGGCAGGTTGTTGGTGAAGCCGCCGTCGAAGTGATCAGTACGCACGCCAGCGGTCAGCGACAACCACGACAGGGGACGACCGCTCGCCTGCACGTAGCCGCCACGGTTGTCGAGCGTGAAATCCTGATCGCGGAGCGTGGCCTGCCGCTGACGCTCGAGCGTGCGGAAACGCAGCTGTTCATTCGTCTGCTGCTGCATGTCCGCACCTGCCGTGATCACGACACCACGCTCAGCCAGCGCCGCGGGACGCCACGTGAGTGCGGCAAGGGCCCCGTTCTGCCGTTCATCCTCCACACGCTCCTGCTGAGCGCCGGCAGCGGTGAAGCGCACGAAGCGGATGCGGTCGAAACGCTGGGTGTACGCCTTGAGCGACCAGGCCAGCGTGGCGGTCTGCTTCACATCGAGATGCAGACTGCCGTGATCGCTGTCGATCGTGCCACCGTCGCTGTTGGAGAAGGTGGGCGAAAACGTCGGGGTGCTGCGCGACTGGGCCTCCGTGAGGTACCCCGGCGCATCGGTGTCGAGACGATGCATGCGAGCGATCACGCCCACGCGCACGCGGGCACTGTCGCTCGTGTAGAACCACTTACCGGAGGCCGTCCACTTGTCGGACGCCGAATTGGCGCGGTAGCCATCACTGCGCCGGGCGCCGGCGAAAATCGTCTGAGAGAAACCACCGACGGAGGCGTTGCCCAGCACCTGGGCCTCCTGCGTGCCGAAGGAGCCAGCCTGCAGTCGCGACGTCACGTACGTCCCGCCGCCCTGCGCCGTCTCCACCGAC
>CAZNZG010000064.1:0-15373 GCA_964577455.1 uncultured Gemmatimonas sp.
ACCGTGGCCAGATGACGGTGCTGATGCGGCAGGCCGGGTTGCGCGTGCCCGGGATCTATGGCCCCGCGCAGGAGGAGTGGCAGGACATGCGGATGGAGCCGCCGGCGATCTAGACGCCCGGACCGGCTCCTCCTGAACGACAATCGCCGCGATGCGCAGAAGCGCACCGCGGCGATCGTCATGTGGAGGCTGAGGCGTGCTGGATCTCAGCGACGCGCGACAGGCTCGAGACGCACGATTGGCGTGGGCTTCCCCTGCTGGTCATCCACCGCGAGGTAGATGAAACCATCGGGGCCCTGACGCACGTCGCGGATGCGCCCCTGATTGCGCACGAGGTTTTCGGCGAAGTCGGCCTTCTGCCCGTCGAGCGTAAGCCGTGCCACGCGCTGGCCGGCGAGGCCGCCCACGAACACGCTCCCCTGCCAGCCGGGGAACTTGTTGCCCGTGTAGACCATCAGGCCGCTCGTGGCGATCGACGGCACCCACACGTGCTTCGCGTTCTCCATGCCCGGCGCCATGGTGCTGGCGTGGATGGCCTTGCCCGGGCCGTAGTTCACCCCGAAGCCCACGACGGGCCAGCCGTAGTTCTTGCCTGGCTCGACGAGGTTGAGTTCGTCGCCGCCTTGCGGGCCGTGCTCGATTTCCCACAGGTCACCGGTGACCGGGTGGACGAGCAGCCCCTGCGGATTGCGATGGCCGTAGCTCCAGATCTCCGGCTTCGCGCCCGCCTGCTTGGCGAACGGGTTATCAGCCGGCGCGCTGCCGTCGAGGTTGAGGCGGATGATCTTGCCGTGGTGGTTCGTGAGATCCTGTGCGGGGTGCTTGGACAGGTCACCTTCGGGAGCGATCTGCCGGTCACCCACGCTGATGAACAGGTGGCCGTTCTTGTCGAAGGTGATGCGCGAGCCGAAGTGCCCCGGACGCCCCTTGGTTTCGGCAATGAAGATGTCCTTGCCGTTCACCAGCGCGTCGTTCTCGAACTTCGCGAGGTGCAGCGCCGTGGTGGAGCCGCCCGGCACCTGCTTGGAGTACGTGAGATACACGAGGCGGTTGGTGGCAAACTGCGGATGCAGCGCCACGTCGAGCAGGCCACCCTGCCCCGCCGCCACCACGGCAGGCACACCGGCCACGGGCGTGGGAAGCAGCTTGCCGCCGCGCACGATGCGCAGGCGCCCCGGGCGCTCGGTGACCAGCATGTCGCCGTTGGGGAGGAACGCGATCGCCCACGGGTTCACGAATCCGTCGGCGACGGTCACCACGCGATAGTCGTGGGCCACCGACTTGAACACCGTGGACTGGGCCTCGAGAGGCGCCGCGACGACGGCCAGCGGTGCGGCAACGGACAGAACGGCAGCAGCGGCGTGCCGCAGGGTACGACGGGTCATCACGGATCTCCTATGGGACAGGGCGGACAGCCCTTAAACGTACGCCCTCGGGCTACCGCTGGGCAAAGGCCCGCAACACCCGCACCGTGTTGAGATGCACCGCCACCGTGTCATGCACGTCACGCCCATAGCCACCGCTCATGGTAGCGCACACGGGGATCCCTACCTCACGGCAGGTGCTCACCACATAGCGGTCGCGCGCCATCAGTCCGTCGAAGGTGAGCTTGAGCCGGCCCAGTCGGTCACCCTCATGGGGATCGGCACCGCTCAGATAGACTACGAAATCCGGGCGCGCCTCGCGGATCACGCGCGGCAGGTGCTGGTGCAGCAGCTCGAGGTACACATCGTCTCCGGTGCCGTCTTCGAGTTCTACATCGAGCGTGCCGGGCACCTTGTGGAACGGGAAGTTCTTCGCCCCGTGCATGCTGAAGGTGTACACCTCAGGATCACCGGCGAAGCAGCCGTGCGTACCGTTCCCCTGGTGCACATCGAGATCCACGATCGCCACGCGACGCACCTTGCCGAGCGCCTGCAGACGGCGCACAGCCACCGCTACGTCGTTGAAGGTGCAGAACCCTTCGCCGCGATCGGGAAAGGCGTGGTGCGTACCGCCGGCGAGGTTCATCGCCACGCCATGCTGCAGCGCGGCCTCGCTGGCCTCCACGGTGCCCTGCACCACACGGAACGCCCGCTCCACGAACGCTTCGCTCCATGGCAACCCAATGCGCCGCTGCTCGGCGTACGGCAACGTGCCATTCACGATATGCGCCACGTACTCCGGCGTGTGCACGCGCAGCAGATCCTCGAGCGCCACGCGCTGCGGGTCGTGCAACCGCTCCGGCGGCACCAGCCCCTCGCGCAGCACGCCCTCGCGCAGCAGCTGATACTTGGCCATCGGGAAGCGGTGGCCGTCAGGGAGCTCGATGGCGTAGCGGGAGGAGGACCAGAGGTTGAGCACGCCCCAATGTAGCGCGTGGCGGAACGTCCAAGAACGCGGCAGAGGCAGACAAGGCAGCAGAGGCGGCAGAGCACAGCGCCGGTCAACGGCCCTGATCGAAACAAGGCGTCCGCGGCATCAAGACAACCAAGAAAGAACCTTGGATGCCTTGTCGCCTCGGACGCCTTGGTGCCCTCTTGGCCGTTCACTCCGGCATACGGAACGTCCAAGAACGCGGCAGAGGCAGACAAGGCTGCAGAGGCGGCGGAGCACAGCAAACAGCAACATCCCTGATGGGAACAAGGCGTCCGCGGCATCAAGACAACCAAGAGAAGACCTGGGATGCCTTGTCGCCTCGGACGCCTTGGTGCCCTCATGGACGTTGCAGTTACAGTCCTCTGCAGCCTCCGCTGCCTGGTCTGCCTCTGCCCTCCTCATGGACGTTTTACACCCTCAGCGTGCCGCAGAAGCCCGATCGATCTCCATCGCCATGCGCTTGTAGTAGCGCAGCTGCGAGCGCTGATCCGCGGTGGGCGTCCCGGTCCAGCGCGCCACCGCCGAGTAGAGCGTGGTGAGACGCGACTGCAGCTCGGCGGCCTGACGCTTGAGGTCACGCGTCTGGGCATCCGTACCGCTCAGCCCGCGCACACGCGTGGCTACGCTGGCAAAACTCGTGACCATCCCCGCCACGTCGCGGTGGAACGCCGTCCACGCGGCGCGCTGTGCGCGCGTGACGGTGAGGCGCGGGTCGTCGCGCACCACCACCTTCTGCTCCATCGTGCGGCCGGCGTGCGCCATGCGCACCGTGTACGTACCGGGAAGTACGAGCGGACCCGGCGTAGTGGCGCGCGGCCCCTCGTCGTCGTCCTCGCCGCCGCCGCTGCGTACCGGGAGATCAGCGTACCGGAGGTTCCACACCACACGGTTCACCCCGCGCTGCGTGGACGGCGTGAGATTCTGCACGAGGCGCCCGGTGCTGTCGTGCACCGAGAGCGTGACCGCGGCACCCTCATCGCGCAGCCAGTAGTCCACGAGCGCGCCGTTGGCCGGGTTCTCGCCGCGGAAGATCATGTCACCCGTGTGCGGACGCAGGTTGGTGGTGCGGATCTGATACGCGGGCTGCATGGAGAAGAGATGTGCCGCACTTGAAGCCACCTCGGTGGTCAGCTCCTGCAGCGCGTTGATCTGATCGAGCACCCACACACCACGCGCGTGCGAGCCCAACACCAGCGCGTTGTCGCGCGGGTGCAGCGTCATGTCGTTGAACGGCATGAGCGGCATGTTGAGGCGCAGCGGGACCCAGTTGGCCCCGGCGTTCGGCGAGAGGAACATGCCGAACTCGGTGGCGAGATACAGCAGCCGCGGATTGCGCACGTCCTCCCGGATGGTGCGCGCCACGCGATTCGGGGGCAGATCGCCTTCGATGCGCGTCCACGTGGCGCCGTAGTCGGTGCTGCGGTACACGTAGTTGGCCATGTCGTTGCTGCGGTGGTTGTCGGCCACCACGTACACCGTGCCCGCCACGTGGCGAGACGGCTCCACACCGGCAAACCACGAATCCTTCGGCAAGCCGGGAAACTTGCTCTGCGCATCGGTCCACGACAGGCCGCCGTTACGCGAAATGCGGAAGCGACCGTCGTCGGTACCCACGTACAGCAGCCCCTTCACCAGCGGCGACTCGGCCAGCGCCGTCACACCGGGGAAGTACGGAACCCCGTCATCAAGCGACAGCGTGCTTTCGGTCGGCTTGCGCCCCATGAGCGGCAGCGTGCTCCGATCCACGCCGGTGGTCATGTCGCCGAGACTCTTCCAGGTGAGGCCGCCGTCCTTCGACGTGAAGAGATGCTGCATCCCCACGTACAGGGTGTTGGTGTCGTGCGGCGAGATCACGATGGGGGAGTCCCAGTTGGCGGGATGCATCGCATTGCCGAGGACCTGCGTGGCGCCGGGCTTGCCCCACGTTTCCCAGTTGCGGCGGCCGCCAATGCGGCCGGTGCTGTCACCCGGACGCAGATCCTGCACCTGCCAGGTGCGCGTGTCGTTCTTCTGCAGGCCGAGGAACTGCGAGGCCGAGTAGACCGTACGCGGATTCTTCGGGTTGGGGACCACGAAGAAACCGTCACCACCGCAGAGGCGCGACCAGTGCTCGTTGAGGATGCCGCTGGTGGTCCAGCTGGCGCTCGGCCCCACCCAGCAGCCGTTGTCCTGCAGGCCGCCGTAGACGTTGAAGGGCACGGCGTTGTCGACGGCCACGCGGTAGAACTGCGACAGCGGCAGTGACGACACGAAGAGGAACGAACGCCCGCGATCGTAGCTGATGCCAATGCCGCCGTCATCGAGCTTGATCACATGACGGCTGTCCTTCGGGTTCACCCACACGAAGCGGTCGTCGCCGTGCGTGGTGGTGCGTGGCGCGGTGAACGTCTTGCCGCCGTCGTCGCTGAACGAATACGCGTTCAGCATGTAGATGCGCTTGTCGTCGTTGGGATCGATGATCGGCTGGCTCGCGTACATGGGGCGCGGGTTCCAGTCGCTCATGAACGTCCACGTGGCGCCGGCGTCTTCGCTGCGGTACACGCCCGCCTTGCGCTGGATGTATGCGGTGCTCGCGTTATAGCGCGCGCCCTGCTCGATGCTCACCACCACCACGCGCGGGTTCTTGCGATACACCGCGATGCCGATACGGCCATACTCGCCCGAGGGCAGGCCGTTGCCGGTGAGCTTGTTCCACGTGGTGCCGCCATCGGTGCTCTTCCAGAGGGCACTGCCGGGGCCACCGCCGTCGAAGCCGTAGGCGCTGCGGCGGCGCTGATACGTGGCCGCGTAGAGCACGTTGGGATCGTTCCAGTCGATCGCCACATCGGTGGCGCCGGTGTCGTCGTCGCCCTTGAGCACATGCGTCCAGGTACGGCCGCCGTCGGTGGTCTTGAAGAGGCCGCGTTCGCCGCCGGGGCCCCACACGCTCCCCTGCGCCGCCACCCAGGCAATGTCGGGATCGGTGGGGTGCAGCTGGATGCGCCCGATGTGCATGCTCGTGCGGAGCCCCATGTTCACCCACGTCTTGCCGCCGTCGGTGCTCTTGTACACGCCGTCGCCCCACCCCACGCTCTGCCGGTTGGCGCGCTCACCGGTCCCCACCCAGATGATCTGCGGGTTGGGCTGGAAGACGGCCACGTCGCCAATGGAGTGGACAGGCGCATCGAACACCGACGTCCAGTTGAGACCGTTGTCGGTGGTGCGCCAGAGGCCGCCGGTCGCCCCGGCCACGTACATCGTGTAGGGGTTGGACTCCACCACGTCCATGTCCACCACGCGGCCGCTCATGGAGGCGGGACCGATGGAGCGGAGGCGGAGGCCGTTCAGGTCGGCGGCGCGGTAGGGGGCCTGCGCGTGGAGCGAGGCCAGCGGGGCAGTCACGGCCGCCCAGCACAGCGCGGCGGGGACCGATCGGGAAAGAAGGCGGGTCAGCATGCGCCGAATATGCCGCGTAACTTTAGGATACGCTCGGGGGCTGTTGCCTGCCCCCCTGCTTCCCGCCC
Source organism: uncultured Gemmatimonas sp. (assembly GCA_964577455.1). Lineage (GTDB taxonomy): Bacteria > Gemmatimonadota > Gemmatimonadetes > Gemmatimonadales > Gemmatimonadaceae > Gemmatimonas. The sequence continues at coordinate 5,862 of CAZNZG010000064.1, forward strand.
CCTGCTCCCTGCTGCCTGAGAGCCACACGTGATCTACGCACGTCTTGTCCCGCCGGCGTTACTTCTGGCGTCCGTCTGGGCCGCCACCGCCAGCGCCCAGAACCGCCCTGCCACGAAGACCGCGACCGTCCGCAACGCGCGTACCGTCTGGTCCGACGAGGGCCCTCGTACCTGGGCGCCCCGCCCCACCGTCACGGCGATCACCGCGAACGACCTGCGCACCCGTCTCTACCAGTTCGCTGACGACTCCATGATGGGGCGCAAGATCGGTGAGCTGGGCAACTACAAGGGCACCGAGTACATCGCGCGCGAATTCAAGCGCCTTGGCCTCAAGCCCGCAGGTGACAGCGGCGGCTTCTTTCAGACGCTCCCCTTTGGCCCCATTGGCTTCGACAGCACGACGGCGAGACTCACGGCAGGCGGCCGGACGCTCACGCCGAAAAAGGACTGGATCCCTACCACGCCGTCGCTCGCCAACGGCTTCGGCGGCACCGTCGAACTGAATGGCGTGCCCGCCGTGTACGCGGGGCAGTGGGGCGATTCGACGTCGATGATCGACCTCAACGCCTATCGCGGCAAGGTAATCGTGTTCACCGCGGCGCCTGCCGCACGCGCGGTGGCCCCCAGCAGCGGTGCCCCCGTGAGCTTCGTGAGCTGCGCCGACGTGCCCGACAAGTTCGGCGCCAACGCCGCGATCGCCGAAGAGGCGCGCCAGCGTGCGAACCTCGGCGCGGCACCGCCGGCACGCCGCCCGGTACCCACCACGTTGCGCGATCCGCGCGCCATGGGCGCTGGCGCGGTCGCCGTGCTGGTGATCGGCCTCGACGACATGTCGCAGACCGCGGTCAACGCCGCGTTTGCACAGCCCATGGGGATGCGCCCCGCCACTGCCGTCAACGCAGGCGCTCCGGGTGCTGCCACCATCTCGCGCGACGCGGCCGAAGCGATCTTCGGCAAGAAGGCGGGTGACCTGCGGGTGGGCGATGTGGGCGCGCCCATCACCGCCTCGTTCAAGCACGAGTGGCGCATGTCGCCGCATCCGGCGCGCAACGTGATTGCGATGCTGCCGGGCAGCGATCCCAAGCTCGCGGGTGAGTACGTGCTGGTGGGCGCGCACAACGACCATGTGGGGGTCAACCCGGTCGTGGTGGATCACGACTCGGTGCGTGCGTACAACATGGTGGTACGGCGTCAGGGCGCGAACGATCCGGTATGCACGCCCACCATGGAGCAGCAGCGCCGGATCGATTCGCTCATCACGGTGGCCCGCGCCGCCCGTGCCCCGCGCCGTGACAGCATCATGAATGGTGCCGACGACGACGGTTCGGGAACGGTCGTGCTGCTCGAACTGGCCGAGCAGTTCGCGAAGGAGAACCCGGGGCGAAGCATCCTGTTCGTGTCGCATCAGGGCGAAGAGGGCGGCCTCCTTGGGTCGCGCTGGTTCACCGACCATCCCACCATTCCGCTCGACAAGATCGTGGCGGCGCACAACATGGACATGGTGGGCAAGGGAAGAAACTGGCAGGTGAAGTACGGTGGTCCCAACTCGGTGCAGATGCTGGGGGCCCGCCGTCTGTCACGCGAGTTCGGGGATATGATCGACTCGGTCAACGCCAACATCGCCGAGCCCATGGCCATCGACAAAAGCTGGGACGTGCCCGCCAATCCACTCAATCGCTTCTGCCGCAGCGATCAGGTGAACTACGTGCGCAAGGACATCCCCACGGTGTACATGTCGCTCGGTTACGCGGTGGACTATCACCAGCACACCGACGAACCGCAGTACATCGATTACGATCACTCGGCACGACTTGGCCGCTTCGTGCATCAGGTCATGACCGCGATCGCGAATCGCCCCAACAAGCCGGCCATCGCCGGCCCTGATCCGACCATGCCGACCTGTAATCGGTGACGGTGGCACTCCCGCGCCGGGTACCTGCGAGCGCGGGGCGGAGCCCCTCTGCCAATAGGGAATGTCAGAGCAAGCTCTGCTGGCCGAAGACGTTGGGGAGCAGTAGGTTCGGAGTGTGAACAGCGCGGCTCCCCACGTCAGGCCACGGCATCAGGCCGGCTTTCGGCGACGGCTGCAGGTTACGTCGTTGCTGGTGGCTGTCTGTTTCCTGTGCCTCGCCTTCTTCCGTGCCCGCGAGCGACGACTGGCGGAGCAGCAGCGCCTTGGCGAGCGCGCGCAGGAACATGCCCGCATCGCGGCGGCGTCGCTCGAAGCGAGCGTGACACAGGTACAGACGCTGCTGCAAAGCGTGGCGCTCACGGTCAGTCCATCAGCGCCGACAGATTCGAATGACGCCGTGCTTCGCCGACTGTTCGCGAGCATCCCCAGCACGTTCGGCAACCTGATCGTCCTCGACAGTACCGGGCACAACGTGGGAGCAGCCGTGGTGCCCGCCAGCGGACGTACGGCACTCGATCTGCCGGACCGACCGTACATCATCGCGGCACGAACGACCGGGACATTTACGGTCGGGCTCTCCGTGCGGTCACGCAGTGCACCGGGGGCGCCCTGGATCATTCCCATGGTGCTGCCCCTCCGCACGACCCGCGGGCAGACTGCGGGATTCGTCGTGGCGTCGGTGCGCATCGACTCGCTCGAGGCGGTGAAGCTCGCGAGAACGCTTCCACCGAAGTCGGTGCTGACGGTGATCGATCCCACGGGTCGCATCGTCATTCGGTCGCTCGATGGCGATGCCTGGAACACCAGAATGTTTCCCGGCTATCCCGAGCAGGAGTCCAAACTCCAACCGCTCGGCGCGGACACCGTGGTGCCAAGCCCCGTCGACCACACGGATCGACTGTTCGGTACCAAGCAGATGCTGCGACCGAAATGGCGACTGTTCGTGGGTATCCCGGTGCAGGAGGTCTTCGCCCCGTCGCGTCGGCAGTTCATCGAGGATGTGGCACTCGGCCTCGCGTTGAGTCTGGCGATCCTGTTGTTCGGCTGGTGGCTTACGGCGCGGTTGGTCACCCCCATCGAGAGTCTCACCGAGGATGCGCAGGCCGTCTCGGACGGCGACATGACACGGCGATCCACCATTGACTCAGCCGATGAGTTGGGGACGCTCGCGCGCACGTTCAACCAGATGGCCGATGCGATCGTGGAACGCAATGAACGCCTCGCCGAGTCGGCGCGACAGCTCCGGGAAGCGCAGAAGCTCGAGGCCCTTGGTTCCTTCGCCGGCGGCATAGCGCACGATTTCAACAACTACCTCACATCGATCGTGGGGCACGCGCAGCTCGCGCTCGATACCATTCCCCCGGAAACCCCGGTGCGAACGGAACTCGGCGGAATCCTGGATTCCGCACAGCGTGCATCGGAACTCGCGAAACAGATTCTCGTGTTCAGCCGCAGACAGGTCGTTGAACCGACCGACGTCTCGGTACATGCGGTCATCCAGGGCATGCACCGTCTGTTCGCCAGACTTCTCGGTGAGCGCATCGTGCTTCGGCTCGCGCTGGCGCCGCAGCTCGGATCGGTGCGGATGGACCAGGGACAGCTCGAGCAGGTCATCGTGAACCTGATCGTGAATGCGCGCGACGCCATGCCATCCGGCGGTGAGTGCCTGCTCCGGACGTCGCGGCGCGACGTCGACGGGCGTGGCATGGTATGCATCGAAGTGGAAGACACGGGAGAAGGCATTCCCGTTGCGCTTCGCGATCGGATTTTCGATCCATTCTTTACCACCAAGGCTCGTACGCACGGGACAGGGCTTGGCCTGTCCATTTCCTATGGGATCGTCACGGCCGCGGGTGGGACGATCAGCGTCGACGCCTCGGAGAGCGGAGGCGCCCGCTTCGTCATCCTGTTGCCCGAAGGGCCGGTCATCACCCCGGTCGCTCCCCCGGTTGCTGCAACTCCACCACAGGGGCATGCGGAACGCATCCTCCTCGTGGACGATGACGAGAGTGTGCTGCTGGTGGGCGGCCGCCTCCTCTCACGTGGTGGCTACGCCGTGGTGCAGGCGTCCAGTGCGGAAGAGGCGCTGTCGTTGCTGGCAAGCGAGACCTTCGACCTGATCGTCAGCGATGTCCTGATGCCGGGCATGACGGGGCCGCAAATGATGCGCGAGGTGGTGCAGGCACACGGGCCAACGCGGGTGCTGTTCGTGAGCGGGTATCCGGACGACGATCTCATCGCGCAGGAGATTGCATCCCACCACGCGGAATTTCTCGCCAAGCCGTTCACGCAGGACGGCCTGCTGCGAAAGGTACGGGACATGCTTGACGCGCCGATCCCGGCGAACGGGCGGTCCATCGCCTAGCTTGCGCGCATGCTTCGCAAACTGTCCCTGTTCGGCATTGCCCTGCTGGCGGCGTGCGCCGGCACGAGCGATCCTGTTGCCCCCGATACGGCACCACCGCCACCACCGCCGGTTACGGTGGAGATCGGGCGGTTCCCCACACTCGATGTGAAGACGTTGGCCGGCGCACCGATCACCTCGCGGGAAGTGTACGTGCAGGGTACGTGGCGCTTGCTGAGCCCGGACTCGGCCGTCCTCAGAGAGGGGACCCTCGACATCCGTGGGCGGGGCAACTCCACGTGGTCGATGCCCAAAAAGCCGTATCGGCTGCGACTGACAACGGCCACGGAGATGCTGGGGATGCCGGCCAATCGTCATTGGGCGCTCCTGGCCAATTACGCCGACAAGACGCTGCTGCGGAACGATCTGGTATTCGACCTCAGTCGCCGGATGAACTGGCTGTACACGCCGCGGTCGCAGTTCGTGCATCTTCGGCTCAACAACAGCTACGACGGGGTGTACCAGCTCACTGAGCACATCCGCGTGGACGCGAATCGGGTGAACATCCCCGAACTCCGGGTTGGGGATACGACGGCAGCCAGTATCACCGGTGGCTACCTGCTCGAGGTGGATCAGCTCTACGGCGAGGACTTCTGCTGGGACACCCCTCGCGCGCGCATGCCGATCTGCGCGAAGAACCCCGAAACACTCCGTCAGCCCGGGTGGGAGAAACATCGGGCCTACATCACCGGCTACCTGCAGCAGACCGAGGACGCCTTGTTCGGCGCGGGCTTTGCCGATCCGGTCACCGGGTACGCGGCCTTCATCGATGTGCCGTCGGCGGTGGACTATTTCCTCGTGAACGAGCTGGTGCGCAACGTGGACGGCAACCTGCGGCGCAGCACGTACCTCACGAAGCCGCGTGGCGGCAAGCTGGTCTTCAGCCCGCTCTGGGACTTCGACCTCACCATCGGCAACGTGAACTACGACGGCGCCGACCAGATTGCCGGCTGGCAGGTGCGCCCCTCCGCCTGGTACACCCGTCTCTGGCAGGATCCCGCCTTCGTGCAGCGGGTCAAGCTCCGCTGGCAGGAAATTCGCGGCAACGGCACCCTCTCGGGATGGCAGGAGCAGATTGCCAAGCGGTGGGACTACATGAGCGTGGAACAGCGCCGGAATTTTGAACGCTGGCCCATTCTCGGCATGTGGGTGTGGCCCAACCGTGTGGTGACCAACTCGTACGACGGCGAAGTGGTGGCCATGCGCGAGTGGCTCACGGCGCGAATCAACTGGCTCGATTCGCAGCTGCGGCCGTAGCGCTCACTTCTTCCAGTCGTCGCATCCGGTCGTGCGGCGCGTGTCGGCGAGTTCGAGAATCTTCCACTCGCCGGCGTCGTTCTTCGTGAGCAGGAAATGATCGACGCCGCAGTGGGAGAATCTCGCCCCTGCAAAGAACGCGTACTCCACCCACACCGACGCGAGTGTTCCGTCGATCTGCACCGTTTCGTTGCGGATGCGCTCGTCCCATACATCGGGGTGCGGCGTACCGACGGCCTTGGCGAAATTGTCTGCGCCGGTTTCCACGCTCACCATGGAGCGCCCGTTGCGCTGGGACACGGTGATCATGCGCACGCGTGGATCGAAGACGCGGCGCACCGCTGTCGAATCGGCGGCCCGCATCCCGTCGAACAGCGAACGCACGACGGTCATCACGGCGGCCTGCTCGGCGGAAGCAGGAGGCTGACCCTGCGCGACGGTGGTGGCCGGCAGGAACGGCATCGTGGTGAACGCAAGCGCGATGAGGCGGGAGCGGATGAGACCGGGCATGTACGCTGGGTGAAGATTGGTGAAGGGATGGCCCCACAATCTGTGGTGCGCCGTTCCGAAGGACACTACCCGCGAATTGCGCCCGGGGTTTCGGCACGTCATTGTCTGGGATGCCCACGACACGTCTGCTCTTCCTGCTTGGGATGGGATGCCTGTCGGCCTCCTTCCTGTCCATTCCGGTCGGCGCCCAGTCGCTCGAGCCGGTCGGCGCCATTTCGGGTGGGAATCAGGTCGCGCTCGAGCGCGCCACCACCAAACGCGAGAAGGGTGAGATCACGGCCACCTTTCGCACCACGTTCACGAAGCCCGCGAAAGTGCCGGGCGGTGAGTGGTTCGGCTCACGGACGGTGGTGTCGGTGCGCTGCACCGAAGGCACCGCGGCCGTGAAGGCCAACCGCTACTACAGCGACAAGGCGTTCAAGACGGTCGCCAACGAAAAGGTCGTGAAGATTCCGGGATACGCCGCCCCCGTGCCCGGCTCGGTGCCGATGCTGGCACTCCGGCACTTCTGCCCGGGGAAGTGATTCGCGGGTCGGCCCCGAAACGTCCAGGATGATGGCGGAGGCAGCGCTGCCAGCAGAGACAGCGGAGTGGATCCGTCGTCATCCTGAACCCATCGGGCTTATCCCTGCGCGTCGCGGGTCACGAGCAATGCGCCCAGTGCGGTAGCCGAGCCACCGTCGGGCGGGATGTGAATGGTGGCGCCGTAGTACTGTCCCACCAGATCGAAGGTGCGGCGGATGCTGGGCAGATCGGTGAGGTGCCCCACGATTACCGTGTCCTCGAGTTGCTGCGCGCGTGCGGCGTTGATGGCGATCACGGCGATCACCTGCCCCACCATGTTCACAAGGGCCGCCGCGGTGTCTTCCCGCGACGCCTCCACTGGATGGCGCGCCACACGGCCAAAGTTTACGGCAGTGGTCTCCGGTGGCAGCGAACCGATCGCCTGCCCGAGGATTTCGCCGATCGTGAGATTGTGCGCGGTATCCTTGCCCCGCAGCGCGAGTGCATCGATCTCGCGCGGATCCACGGTGCCCACGAGGAGACGCGACAACCCCACCAGCGTGCCGCCGCCCACACCGGTACCGCTCACATGGTGCGCCGTGCCGGGGCCGGCAGACACCACGGCGGTGCCGGAGCCAGCGCTCGCCACGGCTGCCCGCTCGAGCCCTGCCAGCGCGAGCCCGCCACGGCCGATGGCCTGCACCTCAGCCACGTGGTACACGGGGCGCCCGTCGATGGTCGGCGAGAGCTCGGTGCGATTGCCGCCCGTCACCGCGATCCACGACACGTCGGCAGGGACCAGTCCCCCGACCGAGAGCGCGTGCCGCACGCGCTCGTCGCTCGGCTGTCCCTCACTTGGCAAGCGCCAGTGACGCAGCTGCGTGCCATCATGCACGACCACGTCGGTGTTGCTGGCGCCGAAGTCGACGGCAGCGGCGGGAAGCGGAGCCGTCACCGGAGCACTCACTTGCCGGGCTGGTAGGTGCGCACGGCGTGCTTCTCCACGTCGTCGCGGTAGTAGTTCACGTCCTTGAAGTTGCCGGTGGCGTAGCGCTCGCCCTGATTGAAGAAGTACGGCGAGGACGGATCGGCATGCACACCACCCGCCAGCACACTCTTCGCGCGCACGCGCGGCCCGAACTCCACGGCCGCCACGAAGCTGTTGCCACGGTTGCCGTAGCGCTTCTTCGTGGTACGCGCGCCCGTCTGTCCGTAGGCGGCGAGCGAGCCCCAGTTGGCCGAGGCAAACGCGACCGGGAGGCTCGGCTTGCTGTCGTCGAAGCCCGCGCCGATGTCGCCGCTCACACGCTGAAAGCGGTTCACATCGCCCCACGGCGTCTGCCACGAACCGAAATCCCTGGTGAGCGTTTCGCTCGCGCGCGCGAGCGCCCCGAGGACGAGATCGGCCGGAGCCTTGCTCCTGATATAGTCGAGGACCGGCATGCCCGCCGCGCGCGCGCCATCTCGTGCGGCCTGCGAGACCTCTTCGCCGTATTCATTCGCGAGGGTCATGGCCACGCTGGCCACACCGAAGCGATAGTCCCACGCACGCAGCGTACGTACCTGCACCGCCAGCTGTGCCTTCCGCGCATCGCCAGCCGGCAGTGCCTCCCATGCCGCAATCACCGGTGGCACGAGCTGCTCCATCGCCGGCAGGTAGCTGTCGTAGGCCGCGCCGATGAGTCGATCGATGGTGAAGTCCTTGCGATTGGCGAGTACTTGCACCGCGTGCACGCCGCGCGGATTGTCCTCGCGCTGCGCCGACATGTACACCGGCCAGTCACCGATCTTCGGGCTGTTCGCGCCCGCGGCCGTGAAGGGCCAGTTGTTGGTGTTCATGAGCCAGCCGCTGGCGGGGCTCTTGAGCAGGATCATCTCGTCGAGCGCATGCAGCCCCTGCCACTCGGTGCGCGGGTCACTGCCATCCACCGGCTTCGTGAAGTCGATGTCCGCATGGCGCTTCGGGATGAAGTTCCCGTGGAAGTACGCGATCACCCCGTCGGCATCGGCATACACCGTGTTGTTCGACGAATTGGTGCGGATGGCCATGACCTGCTTGAACTCGTCGAAGGTCTTGGCCTTGGTGCGACCGTAGCTCTGCTGGATGGCATCGAGGGGGGCGTTCATCATCCGGACCGCCACCCAGCGGTCACCCGCCGCCGTCTTCTGCATACGGATCACCGGGCCATGATGCGTGAAGTACGCCGTCACGACCTTTTCAGCCATACCGGTCGCCGTCTTGTACGGCAGACGGATGGTCTTCGCGGTCACCTTGCGCGTGCCGGTGCCGTACGTGTAGACGAACCCCTTGCCCTTGGGGGAGACCGTTTCGAGATACTCGTCGATCACGTCGCCGCCACCAGAGGTGTGCATCCACCCCAGGCGGCTGTTGAATCCCTGATAGATGAAGAACTGCCCCCACGTGACGGCCCCGTAGGCGTCGAGCCCTTCCTCACTCGCCATGTGGATCTCGGGGCGGAAGTAGAAGCTCGTGTGCGGGTTGATCATGAGCAGCGCATGGCCGTTCACGGTATTCTGCGGCGCCACGGCAAAGCCATTGGAGCCGCCGGGCTCCTGGCCGAAGGGCGAGGCGTTGTCGTCGTCGACCTCGTTGCGCGGCGCCCCTGCGGGCGCGCGATCGGCGGCCCCGTAGAACTGCTCGAGGGCGCGCAGGTTCACACTCTCGATGTCGCCGCCGATCGACCCCTCACTGAACGCCAGCGCCATCCACGGTTCGTAACGCGTGATGAGGCGCGGCCTGACCGCGGGGTGCGTGGCGAGAAAGTAGTTGAGCCCATCAGCCCACGCGTGCATCAGTGCCTTGAGCCACGGCGGGCTCGCGGTGAACTGCCTCTTCAGGTCGAGCGTATCGATGAAGAGCTTCATGCGCAGGTCACGCCAGATCTCGCGCTCGCCTTCCACTTC
>CAZNZG010000065.1:0-2429 GCA_964577455.1 uncultured Gemmatimonas sp.
TTGAAGCGTTCTCCTTCCACGTCGATCGACAGAGCCTGCACCGGGGTGCGGCGCATGGCGAGAATGTCCACCACGTCCACGCCGGTGCAGCCGGCGAGGGCGCACAGCAGGGCATCGACCGGCGAGGGACCGGTCTGTCCGCTCGCATCCATGCGGATGGCGGGGCCACCGCTCTTGCGCTGGCCGTCGAACCGGTGATCACCGGCCCACGTGACGGTGACGGCGCTGGGCGGCTTGCCCACCACGGGCATGGCGGTCGTGTCCTTCAGCGATTCACTGCTCATGGTAGGGCTCTCCGTAAACGTGTCGATCTGCGGTTCCACTGCTCCCGGCTTCCTGTCACCTGCGAACTGCTCCCTGTACGCAGCAGTCCTCAGGGATTCTCGCCCCGACGAATCGGCGCCCGCACCACATTCCCCCACTCCGTCCACGAGCCGTCGTAGTTGCGCACGTTGGCGAAGCCGAGGAGGTAGGTGAGCACGAACCACGTGTGGCTCGACCGCTCGCCGATCCGGCAGTACGTCACCACCGAGTCGGTCGGCATGAGCCCCAGCTCGCCTTCGTACAGGGCGCGCAGCGCAGCGGCATCCTTGAACGTACCATCACCTTCCGCCGCGCGCGCCCACGGCATGCTGCGGGCGCCCGGGATGTGTCCGCCACGCAGCGTCCCTTCCTGCGGGTAATCGGGCATGTGCAGCTTCTCTCCCGTGTACTCCTGCGGCGAGCGTACGTCCACCAGCGGCAGCGCGGCAAGCATGTGATCGGTGGTGTCCTCGAGGAAGGCGCGGATGCTCTGGTCATCACGCGCGCGCGCCACGTACTGCGACGGCGTGAAGCTCGGCCGTTCCGTCGTGGTCTCACGATCCTCGGCGATCCACTTCGCGCGGCCGCCATCGAGCACCACCATGTTGTCGAAGCCGTACAGGCGGAATACCCAGAAGGCGTAGGTGGCCCACCAGTTGTTCTTGTCGCCGTAGAACACCACGGTGGTGCTGTCGTCGATCCCCAGACGGCGCAGCAGCGCCTCGAACCCCTCGCGCTCGATGTAATCGCGTTCAACCTGATCGTTGAGGTCCACGTGCCAATCGAGCTTCTGCGCGCCGGGAATGTGCTCCACGTCGTAGAGCAGCACGTCCTCGTTGCACTCCAGGAGACGGAGCGCGGGGTTGGCGCGATGCGCGTCGAGCCACGCGGTGCTCACGAGGCGCTCGGGGTGGGCATAGCCCTTGGTGACGATGGCCGGGTCCGGCAGCCCCGGCAGGAGGTTCACAGGAGACATGTCTCAACGCTAAGGCAGGCAGCCCGGAATGCAAACGGGGGATAGCTTGTATGCCATGGAACTCGTCGTCACTGGCTCGGCCATGGCGTACCGTCTCTTCGACGTAGGCTACGCCATCAACCTCGATCAGGCGCTCGATCTGCTGGCCACCAGCGGTCCGGAACGCGTGCGTCCGGTGCGTGGTGAAGCGCAGGCACTGCAGATCAAGAATCCGCCCATCACGGTGATCCTCGGAAGCGAGTCGCTGGTGGTATCGGACGTGTCGCACGAGGTGGAAGTGTCCGCGCGCATCTTCGACTTCGGGGTGGTGTCGTTGCGCGTCCGCGTGCGGGCGCCGGTCTCCTGTTCCTGGCAGGACTTCACCGACTTCGGCCGGCGTCTCGAGCACCATCCTGGCATTACGGCGATGGTGCAGCACCATCTGCGCCTGCTCACCGCGCGCATTGCGCCGGCGGTGGAGCGCCCGTTCGTCGCCGACGTGCACGAGGACTACACGGTTTTTCGCGTGTGGCGGGTCACCGGTGGTGACGGTACCCCGTTGGGCGCCGAGGCACTCGCCGCGCTCGACGTGGTACCGCTGCTCCTCAACGAGTCGCGTCCCCTCAGCGCCGATGCGCGCCGCGAGCTGTTGCCGCACCGCTTCAGCTACTACGGCGATGATCTCGCGATCCTCACGTGGGAGAACGCCCTGGTCGTGGAGCCCGGTGAGCAGGACACCGACCTGCAGTACATCCTCGAGTTCGCGAACGCGCAGCTGCTCGAGTTGCGTCACTTCGATGCGCTGTTGGATGCGGAGCTGCCGCGGCTGTACGACGATATCGAGGCGGCCCGCCGGCGGCATGCGGTGTTCCCGGGGCGACGCTTTGCCGCGCTGCTCTCGCGGCTGCAGGCGCAGGTGGCCGATTCCACCGAGCTGGTGGAGCGGGTGGAGAATGCGCTGAAGGTGACCGATGACGTGTATCTCGCGCGCGTCTATTCGGCGGCGCTCGAGCTCTTTCGCGGGCGCGCCTGGCGGGCGGGGATCGACCGCAAGCTGGCCATTCTGAGAGACACCTACGCCATGCTGAACGGCGAGGCGCAGGCGGCGCGCAGCGAGACGCTGGAAATGGCCATCGTGGCGCTGATCGTGGTGGAGCTGGTGGTCGGGCTG
>CAZNZG010000065.1:2529-6041 GCA_964577455.1 uncultured Gemmatimonas sp.
GACGCTGGAAATGGCCATCGTGGCGCTGATCGTGGTGGAGCTGGTGGTCGGGCTGGTCAAATAGCGCGCGGGTTCCCGGCGAGCATTCCCACGCCCGCGCTCCGTCTGTCAGCCCATGGTGTAACTTTACGAAGCCCGTACACCCGCCGGCCCACCTGCCACACCGTCCATGCCCCTCGATCGCGATACCCTTGCGTCAGCTGTCGTGGCCACGGGCGGGGCGTGGCTCTTGGGGTCGGCGTTGCTCCACTCCCGCTCCGGCAAGTGGAACAGCGCGCAGCTCAAGGGGCTGGTCTATGCGGGGGGCGGTTTTCTCATCAGCGCGGCCGCGGCGCGCTGGCTGCAGGGGGCCGGCCCGCGCGGCATCGCGGTCTCGCTCATGGGAACCATGTTCGCCATGCGCGGCATGTACCTGTTGGTGCGTGAACGCGCCGCCGCCCGTCGACTCGAGGAGCAGGCAGCGGGCGGGACGCCGAGGCCGCCTTCGGCGGACTGATACCCAACCCATTCGCGCACGCTGTTGCGCGCACACGACGTTACCGGGGAGTTGCTGGCAGTGGCTGGTCTTCCGCAGATGGAGTCGTACTCGCGCCACGTGGTGGTGTGCACGGGCGGGTACTGCACCGAGAATCGCGCCGGACGGGCGGTGTACGCGAAGCTGGCGTCACTGCTGCAGCGTCACGGATTGCTTTTCGGGGCCACGCGTGTGAAACGCAGCGAGGCGCCGTGCCTCGGCGTGTGCGGCGGAGGGCCCATCGTGGTGGTCTATCCCGAAGGGGTGTGGTACGCCGGGGTCACGCCCGAGCTCATGGAGCGCATCGTCGTCGAGCACCTCAAGGAGGGACGAGTGCTCGACGACCATGTCTTTCACCGGTTGGGTACGGCGGGCGAGTCGGTCGACGCGCCCTGAACTCCTGCCCTGTCCGGGAGTCGGTCAGCCGCGCGCGGCGATCGACTGCAGTGCCGCCACGCGCTCCTCGGTGGGCGGGTGCGTGGAGAACCACTTGCTCATGCCGCGCATGCTGAACGCGGCGAGCGGATTCACGATCGCCAGCGGCGCGGCATTGGCCGACACCGTCATGGGAATGCGGCGCGCCGTATTCTCGAGGCGCACCAGCGCGTTGGCCAGCGACAGCGGACGGCCGCAGATCTCCGCCCCCACGGCGTCGGCCTTGAACTCCCGCTGACGGCTGATCGCGAACTGCAGCACCATCGCCACGATCGGGCCGATGATGAGCATCGCGATCATCACCACCGGGTTGGCGCCCTCGTCATCGTCACCGCGGCCACCGAAGAAGAACGCCATCTGCGCAAGATGGCTGATCGCCCCCGCCATGGTGGCCGCGATCGTCTGCAGCAGCATGTCGCGGTTCTTGATGTGCGCGAGTTCGTGGGCGATCACGCCCTCGAGTTCATCCTGCGACATGATGCGCAGGAGTCCCTCGGTCACGCACACGACCGAGTTCTCCGGGTTTCGCCCCGTAGCGAAGGCGTTGGGCTGGTCGTGCGGCGCGATGGCGACCGTGGGCATCGGCAGCCCGGCGCGTTGGCGCAGGCGGTCCACCATGGCGTACAACTGCGGCGCCTCGGCCGCCGTGACCACCTGCGCGTTGTACGAGCGCAGCACCATGCTGGACGAACCCCAGTACATGAAGAGGTTCATGCCGGCCGACAGGATGAGCGCCATGATGGCGCCACTGCCGCCGCCAATGGCCTGTCCAATGGCAACGACCAGACCGGTCAGACCGGCCATGAGCACGAAAACCTTGACGTTGTTCATATGCGTTCGAGGGTCCTGATGAGTACGAAAAAGGCGAGCCTTCGCACGGCCAAAACCGGTCGCCCACGGGGCGGCCAGCGCTGAACTCGTGTGAAGGTCTCGCCTGGTGAACACCCGACCGGACCGTGCCGCGACGCTGCCGCGACAGTCTTGACGATCCGGCCGCACGAACGGTTCCAGAGTTCCGGCCCGCCCGCGTGGCTACTCCCCTTCCAGGTTGTCCTCCCCCTCCCGGGGCAGGTCCTGTTCTCCCAACAACTTAGCGATGGCCTCGGAGCTGCGCAGCCCCCGGACCCCCTCCACGAGCTCCGTTGAGACGTTCGTCACGCCCCGGCGCGCAAGCTCCTCGGCCACCGCTTTGAGATGTCGTGGCCATACATACCGCGCCAGCCGGAAGAAGTTCCGCCGAGCGTCCGGGTCTTCGTACAGGAAGGCCGGGAGGCTCCGGCCCCCCTTTTTCGTGTTGCAGCCCCTGCAGGCCGTTACTAGGTTGCCCGGGGACCCGTCCCCGCCGCGCATCCGCGGCTGAACGTGGTCCACGCTCAGGTTGTCGGCCTCCTGCTCGAGACCGCAGTACACGCAGCGGTACCCGTCGCGGGCAAAGACTTCCGTTCGCTTCACCGTGTGACCCTTTCCCCGTCTCCTGTGAACCTTCCCGATCGTGGACGCCGGCTTGTACTCGAGCGGCTGACCAAGTTCTTCGATACGGAAGAAAGTGTCGAGACGGTGGAGGATCTCCCGCCCCGCCTGACCTTCAAAGCCCTCGAGGCGTTTCGTATGTCGCGTTCCCGTGAACGGATTCTGAACAACCTGGAAGAGATGTATCGCGAAGCCTTCGATCGTGCCAAGGAGACCGGCGACCCGGCCCAGATGGCGGCGCTCGATTTCTCCTACCGCCGTGAGCAGCTGTACTTCGAGATCCTCCTCGACGTGCGCGACGCGATGGAAAAGCGGTAACCTGCACCTGACCGCCCCATGGAGCCGCTGCCTTCGTGGACACCCCGCGTACGCCCGGCAGCGGTTTCCCTCGCCGGCCGCTACACGCGCCTCGAACCGCTGATCGCCGAAACGCACGGTGATGCGTTGTACGAAGCGGCCATCGCCGAGGGGGCAGCCGATCGATTCCGGTATCTCTGGGATGTGCCGCCCGCGTCCCGAGCGGAGTTCGACGCGTGGCTCGCGCGTGCTTCGGCGACCGACGACCCGCTGTTTTCCGCGGTGATCGATCGGTCGACCGGCCGCGCCGAAGGACGGCAGTCGCTCATGCGCATCGTGCCGGAGCATGGCTGTATCGAGATCGGCCACATTCACTGGGGACCGGCGATCGCGCGCACGCGGGTGACGACCGAGGCACTCTATCTCGCCGCGCGCTACGTGTTCGACACGCTCGGCTACCGCCGCTTCGAGTGGAAGTGCGACAACGCAAACGAACCCTCCAAGCGGGCCGCCCTGCGCTTCGGCTTCACCGCCGAGGGTGTGTTCCGGCAGCACCTGGTGATCAAGGGGCGCAACCGCGATACGGCATGGTTCGCGATGCTCGACTCGGAGTGGCCGCGGCTGCGTGCAGCGTACGAGGGGTGGCTTGATCCGGCGAACTTCGATGACGCGGGGCAGCAGCGTCGGACGCTGCAGTCGTTGATGGCCGACTGAGGTCGGTGTGCTTCCGGCGGCAACGGCCTCAGGGCGGGCGCCGCTGTGTACCGCGGGAACATGCGGGATACGCTGAACAGCA
>CAZNZG010000065.1:6141-15326 GCA_964577455.1 uncultured Gemmatimonas sp.
CGCGCACCACGCACCGAACGAATCCGCGCGTTCCCGCGGTGTCCGCTGGTTTCCGCGTTAGGAGGGGTATCCGCGAGCGCTACGGCCGCTGGTCGGGCGCGTACGGCGGCAACGGTCTCAGGGCGGGCGCCGCTGTGTACCGCGGGAACATGCGGGATACGCTGAACAGCACGGTTGCCGCGAAAAGAAACAACAACACAGCAGCCGCTCGGCCACGCCGGATCGCGCACCACGCACCGAACGAATCCGCGCGTTCCCGCGGTGTCCGCTGGTTTCCGTGTTAGGCAGGTAACAGCTGTCGTAACGCCTACTCCGCCGAAGACGCCGGTGACCTGAGCATTGTGATCGCCGCATAGACCACCACGACCAGCACGATCCAGCGCATCACGTCGAGTGGCAGTGACTTCACCACCAAGGCGGCAACGAGTACCGCCGGCACACCACCCGCGGCCAGGCCGATCGCCGGCTGCCACACCACCCGCCCGGCACGGATGAATCGCATGCCGCCAACCAGAGCGGCGAACGCGCCGCTGCCCATCATGATGGGGAAGGCCGCGCGCGGGTCCATGCCGAGGGCGCTGAGGAGCACGAAGGTTGGGCCGTAGTTGCCGATGCCCACCATCACGAGGGCGCCGAAGAGCACATTGATCGCAAGCGCGATGGCGAGGCGACCCGGCGGGAGTGACAGGGCGCTGCCACCGGTCGGCATGAGCCCCAACTGTCCGAGCGCCATGAACAGCGCCGCGATCAGCAGCGCCGTGCCCATGGCCTGCTGAATGGGGCGCCGGGGCAGACGGGAGACGACGGCAGCCCCGACCCAGCCACCGACGAACGCGGCCACGATCATGAGCAGCAGCATTACCGGATCGATCTGGACCGTGGTGATGAAGATCACTGCCTGCGTCACGACGGGGAGCGTGAGCCCCACGATCATCGTGGCCGGGAGCTTCTCATCGGGCACCATGCGCAGCGTGCGGAACGCCGTGGTGGTGGTGGCGAGGGAGCCGATGCCGAGGGTGTCGAAGAAGTTCACGACCACGCCGATCAGCACTTGAACGAGCGTGGGGCGCGACGAACCGGCGCTGCCGCGCTGCGATCGCCAGCCGCCGACAGCGACGACTACGAACAGGAGCGCGAGCACGACGATCGCACCGATCAGTGCCTCGCGGATGGGCAATCCGGTGGAATCCATGATCGCAACCTAGCGCCCGGAGCGCAGACGGACCGTGGGGGGCAGCGATCCCACGTACGCGGAGACGGCCACCATGTCGTCGAGGCTCATCACGTCGCTCACCGCGTGCATGGGGAGTGCCGTGCTGTCCCGGCGTGCTCGGGTGCGGAAGTTGATGAGCTGGCGGAGCAGATTGGACGGCGAGCGGCCGGCGATGGGTGGAATCTCCCCGACACCGAGCAGCTGCGGGCCGTGGCAGGTGGTGCAGGCCGTGGCCACACCGGCCGGGCCGCGCACGGCGAGGCGCTGGCCGCGCGCCAGGCTCCCCTTGGGCACGTAGGTGATGTACGGGACCCACGGATCACGCAGCTCGTGCCGCTCGAGCGTTTCCGGTACCTCGATGAGGCGGCCGTTGATCGGCTCGGTGCCCCCTCCATCGTAGGCGTAAAGAAGTCCGGCGACTTTCGTGGTCGGAACCTGCCCGACTTCGCGGATCACGTTGCGGCGGGTGGGACGGATGCGGGCGTAATACCGCGCTGCCTCGCGCACCTGCTCGTCGGTCACACCGTTGGCCACCAAGTGCATGGGACCCGTCGTGCCCGGGAATCTGGCACTGACGCGCGTGCCATTCCGGAAGGCCCGCACCTGCCGGACGGTGTACTCGACCGGAAGGCCCGCGAGCGTGCCGTTCTCCGGGCGCCCCTGACCGTCCGGGAGGTGGCAGTAGCCGCAGGCGCGACCATCGGGGCGCGTGCCGTACTGCACCGACGCGGGCATGGGGGCATGCTGACGCGGGAACCAGTCGGGAATGTCGAACGCGTTTTGCACCTGCTTCATCGTGAGCCGCTGCTGCGACCCCGGCACGCTGTGCAGCATGACGCTATCGGGGCGCGGGAGGGGCGATGGCGGCGCACTGAACGGAAACGCCCAGTCGGGAACGTCGAACGACTTGGGCTGCGCCTCGAGCGGCTGCGCGAGGGCGGCCGCGAGCAGTGTCAGGGCAATCGCAGTACGTGGCATGCGGCATAAGATCCCGCCTGCCTGTGATTCCGCCAGTATGCAGGGAGACCGCCTGCGCAACCGAACAACACGGAGGCTCGAAAGTACGGCGGAGACAGAGCGCCCCCATTGATCGTGGCTGCGCTCCGCGCCTCTCCGTTACGCCGCGCGCTCCGTGTCGTGCCGTTCAGCGATGCCAGCCCTTCACCGAAGCACGCGATCCGCGATGCGGTCAGCCATCGCCCGCGCGTCTGCCGTACTGTCGTTGGTCAGCAGCAGGATCACGGTGCGGTCAGCCGGGTAGCGCACCCACGCGTGGCGCATGCCATCCTGCGTGCCGTACACGGCGTAGCGCGTGCGGCCTCGCACCATCTCCGCTTCGAACGGCGTGGGTGGCGTGTTGGTGTCTCGCGCGCCGGGACGCACCACGAACCGTCCGAGCTCGAAGCGATAGAGATCGTCCACATTGCCGCGCCACGTGCGCGTGGTGCTGTCGAAGCGCGCGCGCTGCATGCCCCCGATCCCCTGCACGCGGCGGACGCTCGCGGCGCTCACGCGACCGCTGCTGTCGGGGAGCAGCGAGGCGTTCAGCACCGCCGAGATGTTCGCGAGGTCGAATACCGGTACGGCGGTCTCGGGGGTGAAGCGCGGCTGCACCGGAATGCCGTACGCCCGATTGAGCAGTACCTTGCCCTCGCGCGCCACGAGCACGGCCGCGCCACCGCGCACGCCGTTCTGGTACGGGCCGAACAGTTCGTCGAGGAAAGCGCCGTCGAGACGCGATGCCGATGCCGCCCGCGCAATCACCCGCCGGGCATTGAGGTCGAAGCGATCGCCGGGCAACAACGTGATGAACGGCCGCCCCGGATCGGTGAGCTCGCGCGCATTGTATACGAACCCCTTGTTGCGGCCGATCACTTCGGCCGTATCGCCACGTACCACCCACGCCGTGCCTTCGTCTTCGCTGATCGCGAGCAGGTCGCGACGACGCACCGTGAGCGAGTCGTGGAGATCCGGGAGCCGCTCACGCGCCACCACGTGCTGGTCGATCGCCGTGTTGCGAAGATATGCGAAGCCCTTCAGGTACTGCGGATGGTTCACGATGCGATTGTCGTTGGACGGCGCCCCGCGCACGAGATAATCGCCAAGGATGCTCGCCCCGGCCGATGATCCGCCCACCACGCCGCCGCGCGCCAACACCGCCTCGAAGGCACGCTGGCTCTTCGTACCCATGTACGAGTTCACGAGGCGGTAGTGCCGTCCGCCGCCGAACCACACGCCGCGCGCGTTGGCGATCTTGGCCACGAAGCTGTCTGCGTCTGCCATGGCGCGATCGGTGGTGTGGTACACCACCACGTTGCGCGCCCCCGCCGCGCGCAGCCCGCGCCCCACGGTGGAAAGATCTACCGAGTCCGCACCGGCCGTGGGCACCTCCACGATGAGCGCATCGGGACCGCCCGCGAGTTCGATGAACTTCGCGAAGATTTCTGGCCCCTGCTGGCCGCCACCCACCACCAGGACCGACCCGCGTTCAGGCCCCACGCGTATCGTGCTCGCCGACGACGAGGGAGCGGGCACGGAGCGCTGATGGCAGGCGGCAAGCAGCGTGAGGCTGCAAACGGAAGGAAGGAGAGCGAAGCGCATGGAGGCGGGGAAGAGGAGACGCCAAACATACGCGCGGGAGAGCACGAGCGATGAGCGGCGAGATCCGAGAGGTCGGAATCAGCATCGAATGGATCGGAACGAGCAGTCAGTTCGGATAGCACTGAGATGTCAGCCATCCAGCTGTGAGCAGTCAGCTCGCTTCTCACTGCTGGACGCCTGACGGCTCACCGCTATACGAACCGACCGCTCAGTCTGACCCATTCTCTCTCATACCGGCCGCTTGGATCTCCCCCGCATCACCGCTGCAGGGTGAACTGGAACGTCTGCTGTACCAGCTGCGCCACCCGCCGTTCTCCCACTTCCGCCGGCAGGAAGCGCATGCGCGCCAGCGCCTGCTTCACCGCATTCGTGAACAGCACGTGATCGCTCCTGAGCACCGTGAAGGTGTCCATGCGCGCCAAGCCACTCGAGTCCACCACGAACTCGGCCAGCACCTGTCCTTCCACGCCGGCGGCGCGCAGCATGTCGGGGAACGCCGGTCCGGCGGTGCCCGGGAGTGTCATCACCGGCTTCTCGACCTGCCCCTCGAAGAAGTAGCCGGTGGACGTAGCAGCGGGGTTTCCGCCGGGGATCCCCGTACCCAGGCCGCGCTTCCCCGTCGCAAAGTCGTCAGGGTTCGTCACGCCGCGTGAGAGATCGATCGGGGGGATGCCGGTGGGCACGTCGATCGGCGCGTCGAGCGCTGGCGCCCCGAGTGCGGGGGCGGCACTGCTGTTGGTGTACACGCGCGGTGCGTCAGTGGCGGGTGGCGGCGCGACCGGCGGAGCAGGGGGTGTGGCCTGGAACACCACGCGCGTTTCCTGCGGATCGTTCTGCGTGCGCACGGTGGCATTGGCCGTGGCGGCCACGAGGGCACCCACCACCCCCGCGTGCAGAACGACCGACACGATACTGCCCGCGGTGCGACGGGACCGACGGCCCTGCGATTCGAGCAACGTGGCAAACATTGGCTACCTCCACAGAAGGGTGTGGCGGGAGCATGTCATGCCCACGTTAAACGTTCGTGGGCGATCGGTTAACGATGCGCAGAAAACTCGTGAGCATTGAGTGACGTGTTCATGAACGACAGCTCACGGCTTGATGAACAAATGATGACGGCTGAGGGGGCTCGCCCTCGTCGATGCCTTACTGCGCGCTGGCCGCCAGCTGTTCCATGTCGTGCCGCATCTGCGCTTCACGCAGCGCCTTCTGCACGATGCGCGTGACCGTAACGGCCAGCGCGATCGCGGCGCTTACGCCCATCCAGAGCATCCACGACGGGATGGCACCGGCGCCGGGCGTTTCTGCGCCGGCCTGTCCCAACGCCGTATACGTCGCGATGGTGGGAATCATCCCCAGCATCGCGAGCAGAAACTGCCCAAGGGTCACACTCGTGACGCCCATGGCGTAGTTGGTGAGCACGAAGGGCGCGATTCCCGACAGGCGCAGCAGCACCATGAGCTTGAGCCCTTCCTGCCCCACCACCCGGTCCACGATCTGCAGTGTCTGGTTCTTTGCGATCTGTGCCTGCACCCAGCCGCGCAGCACCGTGCGCCCCAGCGTGAAGGCGATGGCGGCGCCGATCGTGGAGGCCACGAACACCAGCACCGAGCCCTTCGCCATGCCGAACACGGCGCCGCCCGCAATGGTGAGCAGGAATGCCGGCATCATGCATACGGTGGCCAGGATGTAGCCCACCACGAACGCCGCCGGTGCCCACGCGCCCAGCGAATTCACCCACTCGGTGAATGCCGGCATGTAGGGAGACGCCAGCTTGCTGGCGCCGAGCCCCAGCCCGATCGGCACCATCATCCCCGCCAGCTTTGTGGCCCGTGAGCCGACCTCGCGCAGTGTGAGTCCCATGCCGCAATATAGCGGGATGAGAAACCACCTCCCCTTTGCTCCGATCAGGCGACCGGTCCTCGCGCTGACCACGCTGGTCGCCCCACTGCTCGCCGGTGCGTGCGGCAGAGCGGATACCAGCTCATCCGCAACCGCCCCGACCGTCGCCATCGTCAATGCGCGGGTGTGGACCGGCGACTCCACCGCGCCGTGGGCACAAGCTGTCGCGGTGCGCGGCGACACGATCGTGGCCGTGGGCACCACGGCCGACATCACTGCACTCGCGGCCGGCGGTGAGCTGATTGACGCCGCCGGCGGCATGGTCACGCCGGGGTTCATCGACAGCCACGTGCACTTCATCGGCGGCGGCTTCGGTCTCGCCGCCGTGCAACTGCGTGACGCCAGTACCCCCGCGCTGTTCGTGCAGCGCATCGCCGCCCAGGCCAAGGCACAGCCCAAGGGCTCGTGGATCCTGAGAGGTGACTGGGATCAGACGCTGTGGGGGGGTGACCTCCCCACTCGTGACTGGATCGATTCGGTCACCCCCGATCACCCGGTGCTCGTGAACCGTCTCGACGGGCACATGGTGCTCGTGAACAGCGCCGCCATGAAGGCCGCCGGTGTGGGCGATGACGTGAAGGACGTGCCCGGTGGCACCATCGTGCGCGACGCGAAGGGACGCCCCACCGGCATCTTCAAGGACAACGCCACCGCGCTGATCGAGAAAGCCATTACGCTCCCCACCGAGTCGCAGTGGACGCGCGCGATCGATACGGCCATGACCTACGTCGCCGCGCGCGGCGTGACGATGGTGCATCACGTGGGCGCCGCCGGCGTGGGCAACTCGTGGGATGAACTCGCCGCCCTCACGCGCATGCACGCGCAGGGCGGGCTGCGCACGCGATTCCGTATTGCCGTCCCACTCTCCGACTGGCAGCGTCTTCGCGACACCGTGAAGGCCCGTGGCACCGGCGACGACATGCTGCGCATCGGCATGCTCAAGGGTTTCGTGGACGGTTCGCTCGGCTCGCACACCGCGGCCATGTTGAGCGGCTTCACCGATGTACCGAAGGACAGTGGTTTCTTCGTCACGCCGGCAGAAAGCCTGTATGCCTGGACGAAGGGGGCCGACGCGGCCGGCCTGCAGGTGGCGGTGCACGCCATCGGCGATCGCGCCATCCGCGCGCAGCTCGACATCTTCGAACGCGTGGCGAAGGAGAACGGCGCACGCGATCGCCGTTTCCGCATCGAGCATGCGCAGCATATTGCGCCGGCAGACATGCCGCGCTTCGCAACGATCGGCGTAATCCCCAGCATGCAGCCCTATCACGCTGTCGACGACGGCCGCTGGGCAGAACAGGTGATCGGCCCCGAGCGCAGCAAGGGCACCTATGCCTTCAGGTCACTGCGTGATGCGAAGGCGCGCCTGGCGTTCGGCAGCGACTGGTTCGTGGCGCCACCCACGCCGCTCGAGGGCATCAAGGCCGCCGTGACGCGTCAGACGATCGATGGCAAGCAGCCCGGTGGTTGGCAGCCGCAGGAAAAGATCACCGTGGAAGACGCGCTGCGCGCCTACACCGCCGGCAGCGCCTACGCCGGCTTCGTGGACGACAAGCTGGGCACCATCGCCAAGGGCAAGCTCGCCGATCTGGTGCTGATCGATCGCGACCTCACCACCATGCCGGTCGATTCGATCGACAGGGCGCAGGTGATGCTGACGGTGGTGGGCGGGAAGGTGGTGTACCGGCGTAAGTAGTCGCCTGCAGTCAAGCACCCGAAACTCGAAACCCGAACCCATGACCCGGAACCGATCAGTTCCGGGTCATGCGTTCGGGTTTCGGATTACGAGTACTCTTGTGCTACTTCGAGCTTCTTACTGCACCGCCTTCGCCGGCCGCTTGAAGCCGCCATCCAGCGCGTTCAGGAACAGCTTGTACGTGCCGTGCGCCTGCGAACGGAACAGCACCTCGGGGCCGAACAGCCACACCGTGCCCTTGCCCATGGTCGCTTCGGCCATCGCCACGCCGTCCTTGAGCAGTTCCTGACCCCAGGCCCAGCCCGAGAGCAGCGGCGCGGTGTTGTCGAAGGTGCCCAGCACCTTCACGCCCTTCGCGGCCGCGTCGGGGCCAAGCTTCATCACCGGGCTGTTGTCGAACATCACCGCGGGACGCGCCGCCATGCCGGCGGCAATCGTCGCGCTCGTGTCGAGCTTCACCTCGAGCACCGAGCCGGGGATGTAGTACTTCTCCCCCGGATACGCGCGGCCGTTCGCATCGGCGAGGTGGTTCTCGATCGGCAGCCCCATCGCCTTGCCGAGACCGATCGACGAGCCGATCGCCACGATGCGGCCACCCGCTTCCACGAAGGCCTTGAGCGATGGCACCGAACGGTCAGACACGCGACCCAGCTCCTTGCGGTACTGCGCCGGGATCAGCGTGGTGTCGGGCGAGCCACCGAAGCCGCGGCCGGCGCCCGCTTCGCTGAACATGCCATCGGTGAACACCAGCACGTCGTACTTGGCCTTCAGGTTGCCCGCGTCGATCTCCTGCGGATACACCGTGGTGTAGCCGAATTCGAACTTCTCGAGGATGAGGCGCGTCCAGCCCGAGGGCATGTTGCCGCCGTAGCGGTCCACGAGACCGATGCGCAACGGCTGCACCGGCTGCGCGCCGCTCGGCTTGCTGTTGGCCGCGGCGAAGTTCACACCGAGGTCCTTCGCGGCATCGGCCACGACCTTGTCGGCGGCGCCACCGGCGGGGATGAACCACGAGCCCGCAGGCCACGTGGTGCTGCCATCCTTGAACTCGGTGGGGATGCGCTGCGCCTTCACCTTCGCCTTCGCGAGACGGTTGGCCACCGTGCTGCCGTCGTTCACGCCGGCGTGGATGAAGTAGCCGGCCTTGCCCTTCGCCACCGTGCCCGCGGGCATCGGCGTGATGCCGTTGACCTTCTCGAACGCCCCAGTGAGGCCACCGTCGAGGACGCGTTCGAACTCGATGCCCATCTGGAAGGCCAGCGTCCAGCCGGCGTTGTCGTACGGCGGAATTGGCGGGCCGCCCGGATAGCGGAAGTCGTTCGGATGATCCTGCGGTTCGAACATGTCGAGCACGTGCGAACGGAACGCCTGATCGGTCTTGATCACCCACGAGCCGGCGGGGAACTGCTTGCCGTTCGCGCTGAACGGCGCCGTGGCCTTGTGCACGTCGATGCCGGAGTACTGCAGGGCGCGGACGAACTTCGTGGCCGTGGGGAAGTCCTTCTGCCCGGCGCTGAGGACGTATGCGCGCGGGTCACGGTTCTCCGGCTTCTTGAGCAGCGCCATGTAGCGATCGTTCGCGACGGTGTTCATCGCGTTGGCCGCCATGCCGCTGCCACGTGGGCCGCCCGCACGGTTTTCGGCCGTTGCACCGGCACGATCCTTCTGGATCTGCTCGGCCATCGCCGCCACGCGCTTCGGTGAGATCGTCCAGTTGTCCTTCTGCCCGGCCTTGATCTGGTCCTGGCCCATCACCCAACGGTTGAACAGGAA
>CAZNZG010000066.1:0-15310 GCA_964577455.1 uncultured Gemmatimonas sp.
TGAGCAGCAGCTTGAACTCCGTGGGGGTGAGGTCGACCAGCTGTCCGCCCACCGTCACACTCATGGCGGCCCGGTCAATGTGAAGCGGGCCGATCACAAGGGCATCGCCGGTGGTCGGGGTCGTGGACCCGGTGCGCCGCAGAATCGCGGCAACACGCAGCACGAGTTCGGCGGGCGAGAACGGCTTGGTGAGATAGTCGTCGGCGCCGAGCGACAGGCCCCGGATGCGCTCCGGCTCCTCCCGCCGCGCGGTCAGCATGAGCACGGCGATGTCCTTCGTGGTCTCCTCGCCGCGCAACTGCTCGAGGACATCGAATCCCGACATGCCCGGGAGCATGAGGTCGAGAACGATCAGCGAGGGGCGCTCGCGTCGTGCGAGTTCGAGCGCGTCCTGTCCGGACGCGGCGGTGGATACCCGATACCCCGACTTGGCGAGATGATAGGCGACGAGCGCAACGATCTCGGGCTCGTCGTCCACGACGAGGATGCGATCAGCCGATGGCGGAGCAGGGTTCATGCACAGTCACGAAGTTCCGGCGTCGGCCGGTACGTCGACGGTCACGACCGCGCGCGAGAGCGCGCGCGAATGCAGCCGTCGATGAATTTTCGCCACGATCATTTCAATCGCCACCGTGTTGCTTCCACCGCGGGGCACGATGACATCGGCGTAGCGCTTACTGGGCTCGACGAACTGCAGGTGCATGGGTTGCACCGTCGTCAGGTACTGATCGAGCACCGATTCGAGCGTACGACCGCGCACGGCGGTGTCACGACGGATGCGGCGAATGAGACGAATGTCGGGGTCGGCGTCCACGAACACCTTCACGTCGCACTGCGCCCGGATGTTCGGATCGGCGAGCAGCAGGATGCCGTCGACCACCACGACATCTGCCGGTTCGATCCGCCGGGTGCGGGTGCTGCGTGAGTGGGTGGCGAACTCGTACACCGGCATGTCCACGGCTTCCCCGCGTGCGAGGGCCTCGAGGTGGCCCGACAGCAGCTCCACATCAAAGGCATCGGGGTGATCCCAGTTGACGTGATGCAGCTGTTGCAGCGTGAGATGCCGGAAATCCCGGTAGTACGCGTCCATCTCGAGGAAGGCGACCGAGGCGTCGGGCAGGGCTTCGGCCACTTTCCGGGCGACGGTCGACTTCCCCGAGCCGGTGCCGCCCGCGATGCCGATGATGAGCGGTTTCATGGGCGGTTGTACCGGTTCGACCACGTGTGATGTCCCAAGCTGGCGCGCCGTCGTTTCCGGTCTGTTACGGCCGCGTAACGGATTGGTATCGGCGACCGGGGCCGATACGGACCATGCCGGCGGAAGTTCGCGGCCTCAGGGGGGCAGGGGCAAGGCGGTCCGGCGATTGGAATGACGCGGCGGCGGCAGCGTCGCACCCCTCCAAAGCCTCCGGGGGAGCGACTAGCATTCCCCTATGGGACGTCTCTCGAAATTGCCAGAGGCGGCGCGATCCCCCCGGCTCATGATGCTCGGGGTGCTGGGTGCGCTGCTGACCCCCGTGATGCCCCCGCTGGCGGCGCAGCCGCGGCGGGTGGAGCTCACGATCGCTGCCACCACCGACGTGCATGGCCGCCTGCGCGGCTGGGACTACTACGCCGGGAGAGCCGATCCTGCCCACTCACTGGCCGCGGCGGCCACGATCGTGGATTCCGCCCGGCGTGCGAACCCCGATGGGGTGGTGCTGGTCGAAGGCGGAGACATTCTGCAGGGGAACCCGCTCACCTACGTGGCGGCGCGCGTGAAGCCCACACCGGTCCATCCGGTGATCGCGGCGATGAACGTGATGCGTTACGACGCCGCGGTGCTGGGGAATCACGAGTTCAACTACGGGGTCCCACTGCTGCGGAAGGCTGTGGCGCAGGCGGGCTTTCCGTTCGTGGCCGCCAACGTGATGGATGAGCGGGGGCGTCCATTCGTCGCCCCGCTGGCGTGGGTCCGCCGCAAGGGGCTGAACGTGGCGATCGTGGGGGCCACCACCCCCGGTTCGATGGTGTGGGACCGCGAGAACCTCAAGGCCGCCGGGCTCACGGTAACCGACATCGTGCCGGCGGTCCGTGAGCGCGTGCGCGAGGCCCGCCGCCGCAAGGCCGACGTGGTCATCGTGCTCCTGCATTCGGGATTGAGCGGGCCGTCGAGCTACGACACCGTCGCCACCGGATTGCCCTCCGAAAACGTGGCGGGACGTGTGCCGCGCGAAATCGATGGCATCGATGCCGTGGTGTTCGGGCATTCACATCGCGAAGTGATCGATACGGTCATCAACGGGGCGCTGGTCATGCAGCCGCGCAACTGGGCCGGGTCGGTGTCGCTGGGTACCCTCACGCTCGAAAAGCGAAAGGGCACGTGGACGGTGGTGAGCCGCCGGGGGCAGTCGGTGCGAGTGGACGGCCATCGTGAAGATCCCGCGGTGCTCGCCGCGGCGGCCACCTCGCACAGCAACACGTTGGCGTGGGTCTCCTCGCCCGTGGGACGTACCGCGGTGGCCTGGCGCGCCGACAGTGCGCGCGTGAGCGATATGCCGATCACCGATCTGGTGAACGAGGTGATGCGCCGCACCACCGGTGCGGAGCTGTCGGCCACGGCGGCGTTTTCGCTCGATGCCGGACTCGATACCGGCAGTATCACGCAGGCCGAGCTCTCGCGGCTCTATCCGTACGACAACACGCTCCGGGCGGTGCGCATCACCGGCACGCAGCTCCGGGCGTTCCTCGAGCATGCGGCCCGCTACTACCGCACCGTCGGGGCAGATGGTCGCGCCGCTGACGGTATCACCGATCCGTCGGTGCCCGGCTACAACTTCGACGTGGTGACCGGCGCCGACTATACCATCGACCTGAGCCAGCCGGTGGGAAGTCGCATTACGCGGTTGCGTGTGCGCGGGCGCGACGTGCAGCCCACCGACAGCTTCACCATGGCGCTGAACAACTACCGTCAGGGTGGCGGGGGCGGCTTCTCCATGTTGGCCGGCGCGCCGGTCGTGTACGACAAGGATCTCGATATTCGCCAGCTCGTGATCGAGGAGGTGCAGCGCGAATCACAGCGTGCCGGTACCCTCGATCCGGCGCGCTACGCGGCGCGCAACTGGACCATCGAGCCGGCATCGGCCCGGGCGCAGGCCTACGCCGAGCAGAACCGCGGGCGTGCGGCCGAAGCGCGCGGTCGGGCCCCGGCGGGGGCCTCCGCCGACGGCGGCGCGCCGAACGTGGCGCCGAACGTGGCGCCGGGAGGCCGGGTGATTCGCGTGATTGCGATGTCCGACTTTCATGCGGCGCTGCAGCCGCGCCTCGAAGGGGGCAACAACCGCGTGGGGGGGGCGGTCGCGCTCTCGGCTGCGCTCCGCAAGGCGCAGCAGGAGTGCGTAGCGCCGCAGTGCGGCAGTGTGATCATCGACGCGGGCGACCTCTTCACCGGTACACCGGCCAGCGACTGGGACGCGGGCCGGCCCACGGTGGCCGTGGTGAACCGGTTCGACGTGGCCGCCGGCGCGCTCGGCAACCACGAGTTCGACTTCGGGCAGGACACGCTGCGCATGCGCATTCGTGAGCTGCGCCACGGGGTGCTCGGGGCCAACGTGCGTGGCCCCGACGGGCGCATGCCGGCGTGGCTGCGCGCCGACACGATCGTGGTGCGCAACGGCGTGAAGGTGGGCATCGTGGGGGCGGCCGGCACGCATACACCGGGAACGGCAAGTATTCGCAAGGTGGCCGGGCTCACCTTCCTCGATCCGGTGCCGGTGTTCACCGAGCGCATGCGCGCCCTGCGTGCCGCCGGCGCCGAGGTGATCGTGGCGGTGATTCACGATGGTGGACGCTGTGAGCGTGACCAGCCCACCGTGTGCACGGGTAGCGGAATCGACATCGGTCGCAAGCTCGCCGCGCTTGGCACGGAGCGCCCCGACGTGTACGTGATGGGGCATGCGCATGTGAATCTCGCGCTCGACTTCGACGGCATGCCGGCGGTCGAACCCACGTCGAGCGGGCGTGCTGTCGTGGTCGTGGACGTACCCGTCGGTGGCGGTGCGGCGCGCGCGCAGGTCCGCAACGTTCCCGGCGATATGATCGCCGGGGCCGATCCCGCGGTCGACTCCATCGTGAAGACGGCGGTCGCGCGGGTGGAGGCGAAGGTCAGGGAACCGGTCGCCACGCTCGCCACGGCATTCCGGAACACGGGGCCGCAGAATGCGGTGGGGAACGCCCTCACCGACGCGGCGCGCACGATCGGCAACGCCGATATGGCGCTCTGGAACAATGGTGGGCTTCGCGCGAGTCTCGACTCGGGGGCGCTGGCCTTCGGTGGCGTGCACGAGGTCACCCCGTTCGGCAACACGCTGGTGCTGGTGCGGATGCGTGGCGACGATCTGTTCCGCCTGTTCGATCGCGGCATCGGCTCGCGTGGGGCCGGGGTTCACGTGAGCGGCGTGCAGGTTCTGTTCGATGCGGCGCGCGCACCGGGACAGCGGGTCGTGCAACTCCTCGACCCCGCGGGCATCCCGATCGACCGCGCCCGGATCTACCGCGTGGTGCTCAACAACTTCATGGTCGAAGACGAATATCGCGACGTGCTGCGCGCGGCTGTCTCCACGGAGTATCTGCCCATTCGTGACAGCGACGCCTTTGCCGCCTATCTGCGTCGCCAGCCACAACCCGTACGCCCCGATGCCAGCGCACGCGTGCGGCCCATTACACCCGGGAGTCTTTGAGATGGCCAACGCGGACGTACGCGTGTTCGTGAACGAGCGGGGCGTGACGGTGCCGGCCGGATCGTCGGCGCTCGACGCCGTGCGGGAACTGTTTCCCGAGGATGCCGCCGGCATCGAAGCCGGCCGTTTGCGTCTCACCGACAGTCGCGGGCTGCCGGCACCCGCCGACACCGTGGTGAACGGCGGGGCCATCTACCGCGTGGTGACGGCGCGCGAACGCCTCGACGGGGCCGCGGAGTGAGCGGCACCGGTGTGGTGAACCAGGCGTTCGTGGAAGTGGTACGGCGCATGCCCAAGGCCGAGCTGCACTGCCATCTCGACGGGTCGCTGCGTGCCTCCACCCTGCTCGCGCTCTCCGACGATCGCGGCATCACGCTGCCGCACCGCGACCCGCAGGCACTCGCCCGCTGGATGCGCGTGGACGATGCGCGCAATCTCGAGCAGTATCTGGCGCGTTTCGAAATCACGTTGGCGGTAATGCAGACGCGGGAGGAGCTGGAGCGGATTGCACACGAGTTGGTACTCGATGCCGCGCTCGATGGCGTGCGATATCTCGAAGTGCGCTTCTGCCCGGCGCTGCACACGCGCGGCGGGCTCTCGCTCGATGAGGTGCTGCACGCCGTTCACGAGGGGCTGCGGCGCGGCGAGAAGGCCACCGGGACGTTCGCGCGCATCATCGTCTGCGCCCTGCGCAGTTTCCCCTGGCCGCACTCCATGGAAATGGCGGAGCTGGCCGTGGCCCATCGGGGACAGGGCGTGGTGGCCTTCGATCTCGCCGGCGGCGAGCTGGGGAACCCGGCCCACGAGCATGCGGCGGCTTTCGACCACGCGAGGCATCACAATCTGGCCGTGACGGTGCACGCCGGAGAGGGAGACGGTGCGCACTCGATTCATGAGGCCGTGCATCGCTGTGGGGCCAATCGCATCGGGCATGGGACACGCCTGCGCGAAGACCCCGCGCTCGAGCGCTACATCGTGGATCGCCGCATCGCGCTCGAAGTCTGCCCCACCAGCAACGTACAGACGCGGGTGGTCGGTCAGTTCGCCGAACACCCCATGGCGCGGTACGCCGAGCTCGGGGCCGTCGTGACCGTCAATACCGACAACACGATGATGAGTGGGGTCACCCTCACCGACGAATACGTATCGTGTGCGGAGCACCTCGGCTGGACGTTGTCCATGTTGGGGACGATGTCGCTCAACGCCTTCGATGCATCGTTCCTCGCCCACGCGGAGCGTACGGCCCTGCGTGACGGTGCGGCGCGCGAGATTGCGCAGCTGCTCCTTAATGCACCGGCGTTGGTGGAGGTGGCATGAGCGGGACCACGATGGCGGTAGGCACCGAGGCGGCACGAAAGGCCGCCGCCTTCATTCAGGCGCGGGTCGGTGACGCTTGGCAGACACCGGTCGCCGGGATCGTGCTTGGCTCGGGGCTTGGCGGCCTCGCCGATCGGCTCACGAACGCCGTGAAGATTCCCTTCTCGCACGTGCCGGGATTTCCCACGGCCACGGTGGCCGGACACGCGGGGCAGTTGCTGGTGGGCCAGCTCGCCGAACGACCGGTGGTGATGCTGGCCGGGCGTTTTCACATGTACGAAGGGCACGAGGCGGCGCTGGCGGCGTTTCCAGTACGCGTACTGCACGCACTGGGCGCCCCGGTGTACATCGCTTCCAATGCCGCCGGTGGCGTGCGACGCACCTTCGGACCGGGGGACCTCATGGTGGTCGCGGATCACATGAATCTCATGTTCCGCAATCCGCTCATCGGGGCACCAGAGCCGGGCGACGAGCGATTCCCCGATATGTCGGACCCGTACGATCCCGCGTTGCGCGCGCTCATGCACGACTGCGCGCGCACGATGAACGTGCCGCTCCACGATGGCGTGTACTGCGGCCTGCTCGGCCCAACCTACGAAACGGCGGCCGAGGTGCGGATGCTCGAGCGTCTCGGCGTAGATGCGGTGGGGATGTCGACGGTGCCCGAGGTGATCATGGCGCGGGCGATCGGCATGCGGGCGGTGGCCGTGTCGTGCATAACGAACAAGGCGGCTGGCCTCTCCCACGAGAAGCTCAGCCACCAGGAAGTCATGGATGCCGGCCGCGCCGTGGCCGGGCGCTTCGAGGCACTCGTTTCGGAGTTCGTGCGGCGGCTGCCGTAACGCCGGTGTGCCCCGCAGCGCGCGCCCTTATCGGGCGCGCTGCTGGCTGCGGGGGAGGCCGGCGAGACGGGTCTTGAAGCTCTGGAACGAGCGGGTGTCGCGCGTGAGTGATCGCAGTACCACGGGGTCGATCTTTTCGATCTCCTGTTCCGTCGTGCGAACGCGGCTCTCTTCGATGGGGTGTGACGAGAACCAGCCCTCGACCATGCCCGGGTTGCGCTCACGCTCGCGCAGCAGAATGCGGAACATGCTCGGCATGCCACGCGGATCGATGCCGGCGCGGGTCACGTACTTGACGCCTTCGCGGTCCGACTCCGTTTCGTCGTCTCGGCTGAACTTCGCAAAGGTCCCTTGGGCGATGGCCGACATCCCCATGCCGGCCGCGCCCTGGCACAGCGACGGCGAGGCGATGCATACGCCCGTCATGAGGATGTTGCCCCGCTGCGCGGCCGCCATCTGCTTCATGCTGTGTCGCTGGGTGATGTGCGCAATCTCGTGCCCCAGCACGCCGGCGAGCTCCGACATGTTTGTGGTGCGTTCGATGAGCCCGCGGTTCACGTAGATGTGGCCACCCGGCACGGCGAAGGCGTTGATTTCGTTCTGATCGACCACGTTGAAGCGCCAGGTCAGGCTGCGGTCGTCCACCACGCGTGCGATCGAATCGCCCAGCACGTTGATGTAGCGCACGATCTCCGGATCGCGCACGATGGGGAGCTGCTGCTCGATCTGCTGGGCGTACTGGTTGCCCATGTTCACTTCTTCGGCGGTCCCTGGGACGCAGGCGGCCAGCACCAGGAGGGTCCCGAGACGGGCCACCTGTCGCGCCATGCTGCTCCGTGGAGTGATTCGCGTCATATTGTCTCCGCTAGCGTTGGGGCCGCGGTGGGCCACACCCGTGGTCACGTTGCCCCGCTTCTCATTGTTCTCCCCGCGACACCCGCGAGTTCCTCCAACGCCGTGAAGCTACTCACAGTTGCCCGTGACCTGCAGCGCCGGAAGGCACGCGAACGCCAGCAGCGCTTCGTGGCGGAAGGGGTACGCACGGTGGAGGCCCTGCTGGCCTCTCCCCTCGAGGTGGTGGGGGTGCTCGTGACCGACGCGCTCCCGCAGACCGAGCGTGGCGCCGCGCTGATCGCGGCAGCCGAGGCGCGCGGGGTACCTGTTCACGAGGTGTCGGACGAGGAGCTGGCCAGCGCGGCCGACACCGAAACCCCGCAGGGGGTCCTCGCGGTCGCGGAGATTCCGGCGCGCGCGCTGGCGCCGGCTCCCGAGGGGGCACGCTACCTCGTGCTCGATGCCCTGCAGGACCCGGGCAACGTGGGAACCGTCATCCGTACCGCCGCCGCCATGGGGGTAACCGCCACCCTCGCGTTGCCGGGCACGGTCGACCTGTGGAACGCCAAGGTGGTCCGCAGCAGTATGGGGGCGCTGTTCCAGCACCCGGTCGTGAGTCTGTCGTGGGAGGCGCTCGAGGCGTTTACGACCACGACCCACGCTCCGGTGCCGCTGTGGGCGGCCGACATGGACGGCGAGCCGGTGGACCGTCTGGATCGGGGCGCCCTGCCGTCACGCCTTGCCCTCGTGGTGAGCAACGAGGGCGCCGGTCTTTCCCCGCACGTGGCGGCCGCTGTGGCGCGCACCGTGAGCATTCCCATGGCGGAAGGGGTCGAGTCGCTCAACGTGGCGGTCGCCGCCGGGATCCTGCTGTTCTCCCTTCGTGGGCAGGGAACCGTGGCCTCCCCCGCCTCTCGGTCGTCCTGACGGCATGCAAGGACTGCAGATCGACACCACCGCCCTCGAACAGATCGAGTACACGGGCGCGATGACCTATGGGCTCATCACCCATCTCACGTTCGGCGAACTGCTCATGCTGTTCGTACCGATTTTCGTGATCGGGGCGTCCGTGGGCTCGTTCCTCAATGTGTGCATCTCGCGCTGGCCGCTGGACCTCAGCGTGGTCTCGCCACGGTCGCGTTGCCCCCGCTGCGAACGCCCGATCAAGAGCTGGGAGAACATCCCGCTCGTGAGCTGGCTGATGCTGCGCGGCAAGTGCGCCGGCTGCGCACTCCCCATTTCCGCCCAGTACCCCCTCGTGGAGCTGCTGGTGGGGCTGCTCTGGGTGGCAAGCTTCGTCTTCCTCGGGGTGTCGTTCGAGGCGCTCCGGGTCGCGCTCTTCGGCACGTTGCTGTTCGGCATCGCCGTCACCGATGCGAAGCACTATCTCATCCCCGATGGCTTCACGGTCTCGGGACTGATCATGGTGCTGCTCTTCGCCATGGTGAACCTGTTCGTCGAGGAGAGCTCGCACTTCGTGTCGCCGTGGAACGCCATTCTGGGGGCGTGCGTCGGGGCCGGGGCCATCACCATCATCGGGTGGTTGGCCGAGGTGATCATGAAGCGGGAGGCCATGGGGTTCGGCGACACGACGCTCATGGCGGTCGTGGGTGCCGCCGTGGGAGCCGAGCGCTCATTGCTTACCATCGTCATGGGCGCCTTCGTGGGGGCCGTGACCTTCCTGCTGATCGTGGGCCCCATCGTGAAGGTGCGCGCAAGCAAGCGAGGCGAGGAATTCGCCTTCCCGGACGTCCCGTTCGGCGTGTTCCTTGCGCCGGCTGCGCTGCTCACCTTGCTTTGGGGTGATGCGCTGATCCAGTGGTACCTGCAGCGCGCGTTCTCCGCCTGAGCCTCGTCCATGCCCAAGTTCGTCCTGCCGTCGCGGTCGAGAATCGCGATGATGCTGCTGGTCGCGAGCGGTGCGCTCGCCAGCGCCTGCGGTGACAAGCCCGCCGCCGGCGAATCCCCGTATGCCGATCTCGTCGCGAAGTACGTTCCGCTGATCGAGAAGGAGATGGGGCTGCCGTTCAAGACGCCCCCCAAGGTCGAGCAGCGCACCCGGGAGGAAGTGGGCGCCTTCGTCCGCAAGCAGCTCGAGAGCGAACGCGGCCGCGAACAGGTGGCGGGGCAGGAGGCTGCCTACAAGCTGTTGGGCATGGTCCCCGATACGATGCAGCTCGGGGCGCTGCTGCAGCGACTGCTGGAGGAGCAGATCGTGGGGTACTACGATCCTGCCACGAAGGTGCTGTACGTGGTGGACGGCGCCCCCGACGCGCTGCTCAGCCAGACGGTGGCGCACGAGCTCGTGCACGCGTTGCAGGACCAGTACGTGAAGATCGATTCGATTCAGGCGCGCACCGACGACGGCGACCGTCAGGTGGCGGCGCAGGCGGTGCTCGAGGGGCAGGCGGTGTTCATGCAGCTGCGCATCGATCCCAACGCCGGCCCGATGCTCAAGATGCCCGGCGGATGGGATCGCATCCGTGAGTCGATCCGTGACGGATCGGTGGGAATGCCCGTGTTCGCGTCGGCGCCGCGCGCCGTGCGTGAAGGGCTGCTCTTCCCGTACCTCGGTGGGGCCGACTTCGTGCGGCGGTTAATCAACGTACGCCCCGAGAATTAACTGCTTGCCGACCTGCCGGTGTCCACCAAGCAGATCCTCAACGACTCGGCGTACTTCGCCGGTGGTGCCGAGGGGCGCGACCTGCCGGTGACGGTGACACTGCCGGCGCCGAAGAGCGGTACGCTGTTCTACAGCAACACCTTCGGGGCGTTCGAAACGCGTCTCGCGCTGGTGCAGCACCTCAAGAACGACGAACTGGCGCGCCGCGCGGCGACGGGCGTGGACGGCGACCGGTACGCGATCGTTCGCACGCCGCAGGGGGACGCGCTGGTGTGGGTGTCGGTGTGGGATTCGACGGTCGATGCCGCCGACTTCCTCGACGCCATGGGGGACGCTGCCCGCCGCCGGTACGAGCTGCCAAAGCCGGACATCGCGCCGGGAAGCACCACGCGGCGCGTCGACGTGGCCGCTACGCCCAAGCGGAAGGCCAGAACGGTCACGCTGAGTTTGGAACAGGTTGGCGGAAAGCCCGTAGTCATGTATATGGATCTCCCGGCAGGCCTGCCTGCCCCCATCGACCTGGCACGCGTCACGCTCGACACCCCCTCCGCGGGGCGCTGATCGCGCGATCCGCGCCGGGCATGACGCGCACATGACGAGTCCAACGCCCACGCCCGTTTCAACTGCTCCCTCGGGAGGTTCTGACGCCGCCGTCGATCTGCCGGCGGCGCTGCGCATCACACCCGACGACGAAGTCCGCCGCGTCCGCCTGCAGCAGATGAAGCGGGTCGCCACGGCCATGCTGGTGGTGGTGGCGGCGATCTTCGTGGCCGCGCGCCTGTTCGAGGCCCGGTATCCATGGCTCGGATTCGTGCGCGCCTTCGCCGAGGCGGCCATGGTGGGAGGCATCGCCGACTGGTTCGCCGTGACGGCGCTGTTTCGGCATCCGCTGGGGATCCCCATTCCGCACACGGCGATCGTGCCGTCGCGGAAGGATCGCATCGGCACCGCGCTCGGCAACTTCGTGCAACGCAATTTCCTCACGCGCGAAGTGGTGGCGAGCAAGCTCGCCGCCATGCGGCTGGGAGAAAAGGCGGCGCAGTGGCTGGCGCGCCCCGAAAACAGTCGCCGGGTGGCGCGCGCTGCGGCACACGGACTGAGCGGCGCCGTAGGGGTGATGCGCGATGAAGACGTGCAGGAGCTGGTGGATCGCGGCATCGTGTCGCGCCTTCGACGCATGCAGGCAGCACCGCTGGCGGCCAAAACCTTCGAACTGCTCACCGCGGACGGTCGGCACCAGGCGCTGCTCGACGATGCCCTGCGGCTGGCGGCACGTTTCCTCGACGAAAACGAGGAGATGATTCGCGAGCGCGTGCGGAAGGAAAGCCCGTGGTGGGTGCCGGGAGCGGTCGAGAATCGCCTTGGCGACAAGATCGTGAGTGGCGTGGAGCGCACGCTGGTGGCGGTCGCTGCCGACCCGGACCATCCGCTGCGCAAGCGATACGATGAGGCGGTGGAAAAGTTCGTCACCAACCTGCGCGAGAATCCGGATACGATCGCGCGCGCCGAACAGATCAAGCTCGACGTGCTCAATCACCCCGGGGTCGCGGAGTTTTCACGCGAGGTATGGGGCGACGTGAAGGACCGCCTGGCCGACTACGCCGAGAAGCTGGCCGGCGAGGCGGAGGCCGAGCCCGACCAGCTGGAGCGCTGGCTGAGCGGACTGGGGCACAAGGTGCTCGAGGACCCCGTGCTCGCCGACAAGGTGAACATGTGGATCGTGGAGCTCGTGACCTACAGTGTGGAGCAGGCGCGCGAGGAGGTGGCGAAGCTGATTGCCACCACCGTCGCGGCGTGGGACGCCGATGCCACGTCGCGGAAGATCGAACTGCAGATCGGACGCGATCTGCAGTTCATCCGCATCAACGGCACACTGGTGGGCGGCCTGGTGGGGCTACTGCTGTACTCCGTCGGTCTGCTGCTCTGACGGGCGCAGGTCGGCGGCCACACCGCGCTTGCGCCCCGACTTTTCCGTGGTGCCGGGAGCCGCATCGGCCGGGTGCTTCTCCGGATGCGGCAAGAGCGCGAGATGGAGCACTTCATCCATCGTGCTGGCGAAGGTGAATGCCATCTTGTCACGCACTTCCTGCGGCACGTCGCGCACGTCCTTCTCGTTCCCCTTGTGGAGGATGACCTCGC
Organism: uncultured Gemmatimonas sp.; assembly: GCA_964577455.1. Classification (GTDB taxonomy): domain Bacteria; phylum Gemmatimonadota; class Gemmatimonadetes; order Gemmatimonadales; family Gemmatimonadaceae; genus Gemmatimonas. Next base: position 12,474 of record CAZNZG010000066.1, read on the forward strand.
GCAGCCCCGCACGATACGCGGCCAGGACCTTCTCCTTCACGCCGCCGATTTCGAGCACCTTGCCACGCAGCGTGACTTCCCCGGTGAGGGCGAGATCGCGGCGCACTGGCCGACGTGACAGCGCGCTGGCCAGCGCGAGCGTGACGGCAATGCCGGCCGACGGACCGTCCTTGGGGATGGCACCGGCCGGGAAGTGCAGGTGCATGTCGGACTCGCGGAATTCGCTGTCGGCGATGGCCAGTGTGGCCGCGCGTGACCGCACGAACGAATACGCCGCCTCGGTGGACTCGCGCATCACATCCCCCAACTGACCGGTCACGGTGAGCTTGCCCACCCCGGGCATGCGCAACGCCTCGATCGTCATCAGTTCGCCGCCGGTGGAGGTCCAGGCGAGACCGGTGACCGCTCCGATTTCAGGCTCCTTCTCGGCTTCCTCCTGCGAGAAGCGCGGTGCGCCGAGGAGTTCCTCGGCGCGCGCAATGCCGATTTACCACGTGCTTTCGTCGCCGTCCGCCTTGGCGCGCGCGCGCTTGCGCATGAGCTGCGCGATGGAGCGCTCGAAGGTCCGAAGGCCGGCCTCCCGCGAATAGCGACTGGTGACGAAACCGAGGACCGCCTCGGAGATGTGCAGGTCTTCGGGGGTCAGTCCGTGATCGTCGAGGAGGCGTGGAATGAGATAGCGCTGCGCGATCTCGACCTTTTCCTCGATCGTGTAGCCGGCGATGCGGATGACCTCCATGCGATCGCGCAACGGGCCGGGAATGTCGAACAGGTTGTTCGCCGTACAAATGAACAACGTGCTCGAGAGATCGAAGGGCAGGTTGAGGTAGTGGTCGACGAAGGTGGTGTTCTGCGAGGGATCGAGCACCTCGAGCATTGCTGCCGTGGGGTCACCCGAGGGGCCGCCGCTCGACATCTTGTCGATCTCGTCGATCATGATCACCGGGTCGCGTACTTCCACGCGGCGCAGTGCCTGGATGAGCATGCCCGGCATGGCGCCCACGTACGTGCGCCGGTGTCCGCGGATTTCCGCTTCATCGCGCACGCCGCCCACGGAGATGCGATAGAACTCGCGCCCGATGCTCTTGGCAATGGCTTCGCCGAGCGAAGTCTTGCCCGTACCCGGCGGGCCCACGAAGCAGAGGATGGGGCCGGTGGGGTCACCGCCGCGCAGCTTGCGTACGGCGAGGTACTCGATGATGCGTTCCTTGGCCTCGTCGAGCCCGTAGTGGCGCGCATCGAGCGCCTCTTCCACCTTGGCGAGCAGAATCTCCTGATCGTTGCCGCTGCGCTTGTGCCAGGGCAGCGCGAGCACCCAGTCGAGATAGGTGCGCAACACCTGATATTCGCTCGAGGCGGGGGAGAGCATCCGCAGGCGTTCCGTTTCCCGGCGCGCTTCGGCGGCGACCTTCTCGGGAAGCTGTGCCTCCTCGATGCGTCGCAGCAGATCCACGTTTTCCTTCTCGTTGGGATCGGCCTCCCCGAGTTCCGACTGAATGGCGCGCAACTGCTGCCGGAGGTAGAACTCGCGCTGATGCTGCTCGATCTTGATCTCGGTCTGCTTCTTCACGTCCTCCATGACGCGCGCCCGCGCCACTTCGCGCTCGAGGCGCGAGAGGATGAAGCGAATGCGCTGGCCGATGTCGAGGCGCTGCAGCACCTCCTCCTTGTCGGCGATGCGCAGGTTCATGTTGGTGGCCGCGAGGTCCGCGAAGCGTCCGGGATCCGAGACGTTCATCTTGAGGATCTGCGGCACCTCGTTGGGAATGCGGTCCACCAGTTCCGCGAGCGTTTCCGCCGCCGTCACCGTGCGCGCGACCAGTTCGTCGAGCTCGGCCGGCTCGGGCGGCGTTTCACGCGCCCCCTGTATCTGGGCAATGGCGAACGGCTGCACCTGATCGATCGCGTCGATCGTGATGCGCCGGAGCCCCTGCAGCGTGATCTGAACGGTGTCGCCCGGCAGGTTGATGCGTTCGTGCACGCGGGCCGCGACTCCCACCTTGCCGACGAAGCGGTTGGGATCGATCGCGTCGTCGCCGTCGCCGGAGGCCACGACCAGCGCCACCACGAGCCCCGATTCCTCGTGGGCACGGAGCAGGGCCAGGTTTTCGGGAGCGCCCATCTGGACCGCGATCGTTCCCAGGGGATACACGATCGTGGACCGCAGCGCCATCAGCGGCAGCGTGGGAGGGAGCTCCGCGCGGAGGATCTCTTCCTTCCGCTGGCCGCGGGGCATCGGGATGGCAGGAAAGCGCGAGTTCGGAGGCGACACGGGGCTGACAAAGAGAGTGACCGCGAGATCCGGAACCGGCCAATCTAGGGAAGCCGGACACGGGAGCAACGCGTGATTCCGACGCAAGTTGCGTCGGGGGTGGCCCTGTCCGTCACCCCCCGGGAAAAAATCGCGTGCGGCGGGTCACCACGGTAGCGGTGGGACGGCCGACGATCGATTACCTTTCCCGTCATGTTTGACGAGCTAACAGACAAACTCGGGAACGTCTTCGCGAAGCTGCGCGGCCGCGGCGTTCTGACCGAGTCCGACATCAAGGAGGGGATGCGCGAGGTTCGCCGCGTCCTGCTCGAGGCCGACGTGAACTTCGCCCTGACCCGGGAATTCCTGGAGAAGGTCGAGAAGCAGGCGGTCGGCGTGCTGCAGCTCAAGACGGTGCAGCCGGCGCAGCAGCTGGTGAAGATCGTGCACGACGAGCTCACCGCCATGCTCGGCGAGCGTCGCGAGGGGCTGCGGATGAGTACGGTGCCCCCCACGGTCATCATGATGGTGGGGTTGCAGGGGTCGGGTAAGACCACCACGGCCGGCAAGCTGGCGCGCAAGCTCA
>CAZNZG010000067.1:0-15169 GCA_964577455.1 uncultured Gemmatimonas sp.
CGGACGACGGCCGGCAGTGTTGCCGTCACGTGCTCGCGTTGACAGTGCGGCGAAGCGCCGAGAAGTTGTGCGGATGATGAACGCGGAACAGGCCAACGCACGCGCCAAGGGGTTCTTCCCTGCGCATATCGGGATGCAGTTCACCCACGTGGCGCATGGAGAGATTCACGCCGAATGTGAGGTGCGACGGGAGCTTATGGCGCCCAATGGATATCTGCATGCGGGCGCCGTGGTCACCTTCGCCGATTCATGCGCGGGATTCGGGTGCATGGCCACGCTTCCCGAGGGCGCGGACGGATTCACCACCGTCGAGCTCAAGACCAATCACCTGGGCACCACGCGCGAAGGAACGATCGTCTGCCGTGCCACGGTGGCGCACATGGGACGGACCACGCAGGTGTGGGACGCCGAGGTGACGCACAAGGAGACAGGGAAGACGCTTGCGCTGTTCCGGTGCACGCAGATGATCCTCTATCCGCGTACGACCGGTTCTGCTCAGAGCTGACCGAGCCAGCTCAGTTTCACGATGAGCGAGCGGGCCATCGGCGTGTTGCCTCCCTGCACGGCCTGCCGATCGTTGTACACCACGTAGAGGAACGACAGGGGCAGAAACTCCCAGCTGAAGCGTGCGTTGAGCGACGCGCGCTCGATGGCGGTGTTGTACTGGTAGAACGCGCTCCACTGCACCCGCGGGTTGAGGTACACGCGCACTTCCGGGCCGGCGAGATGCGTGACGAAGCTGGAGTCACGCGTGCCGAGCGAGCGGAGGCGGTTCACCTCGTAGCTGCCGCGAACGGACATGTACGGCGTGGGCGACCACCGGGTGGTGAGTTCGGCGCGATCGAGCGATCCGTCGAAGAAGTCGCCCGACGTGGCAACGAGCTGGGCGGCGAGCTTTGCGCTCTGATCGCTCTTGAGCGTGATGCCGAGGCGCGTGTAGTCGTACTGACCCGGCGCGATGCGGACCGAGGGGAAGAGTGTGACCGGCAGGTTGGGGCGCTGTACGTTGTGCTCCACGGCGGGTGTGATGGTCGCGCCGTTCCTGAACAGCAATTCGCCGGTGTATGTCACGTTGGCTTCCTGCAGGTCACCCGACTGCGGATCGTTGAAAACGATCGCATTCGGACCGTGCCGCAGCCAGACCACCGACTTCGGCAACCGCTTAGGTTGCAGCGTCCACGTGACGAACGGGTTGGTCATCACCACGTTGGGGCGCGAGACGAACCCCATCTGCGGGTTGTAGTCATTGCTGACCAGAGCGCCGAGCACGCCCGTGAGCAGCGTGGCCGTGTTGCGGTTGATACCGTAAGTCGCGGCAATGCCCGTGCGTCCGTTTTCATTGGAGGCGGAGACCATGCCGCTGAACTGCGTCAGTTCGCCGATGCGGGTGAGTGCATCGAACGCGACCATCACGTTGCGGCGGTCGGCGAGGACGCCATCGGCACCCATTACGTTGCCGTCGCGCAGCGCGGCGGTGGCTCCGAGTCGTGTGGCGCGCCCGAAGAACTGGCTGCCGCGTACCACGCCAAATGTGGTGGCGTCCTGATTGCCCAGCGCCGCCTGTCGCATGGCGAGGGCCCCTGCGGTGGTGCGTCCCGAGCGGTAGGCGTAGCGCAGGCCGGCATCGATCGGCTGTGGTGTGCCGTCCTCGCCGAGTCCGATGCGACGGGTGAAGAATGGCTGCACGAAGTAGCGCCCGGACACACCACCGATGCCGCCGATGGTTCCCGAGCCGAGTCCACCGGCATTGAGCAGGTCGGCGTTTTCGAGGAAGAACTGGCGACGTTCCGGGAGGAACACACTGAAGCGTGTGAGGTTCACCACCTGTCGGTCCACGTCGGCCTGTGCGAAGTCGGTGTTGACCGTGCCTTCGACCAGACTGTTGGCGGTGGGGGCCCAGATCACCTCACCCCCCACGTCGCCAACGCTGCCGTTGAATGTGCCCGCGCTCCGATCGGTTACCCGCTGCCCCAGAACGTAGGGTCGTACACGGATGTTGGTCCGTGGTGGTGGAGGCTGCAGCGAGTCGAGCATGCCCCCGTAGGTGATCCGCCAGGAGGAGAGCTGGCGCGGATACGGCATCCATGCACTCCACTGCGCCACGCGTCTGGTATTGCGGACGAAGTTCACTTCCCATGACGTGAGCCCGGGCGCGTAACGGAGTGACCGCCAGGGGATGGAGAACTCCGCCGTCCAGCCGCTGTCGCTGCGCGTGGTCCGCACGCGCCAGAGTGCATCCCAGTTGAAGTTGAAGGCGTCGCCCCCGTCGAAGGCCTGTACGTCGGCCTGCGAACCGAGCGGGGTGGTGCTGAACTGCATCACGGTCCGGTGATCACCGAGGGCGCCAATGGTGATGCCGAAGACATCGTTTTCGGGCGGTTCGAAGTCACGGCGCAGATCGGGCATGCGCAGGGTGGAGAGACCGGCGCTGTCGCGGTTGAACGCCCCCACGTAGAGGTTTTCGTCGTCGAAGAGCACGCGCACCTCCGTGGGGTAGCGGGTGCTGGGGACGTAGTCAGGACGTGCCTGCACGAAGTCGCCGGCCACAGGCGCGTTGCGCCAGTCGCGTTCGTCGAGTCGTCCATCGATCGACAGCCGCGCCGTGGCGCGTCGCGCCACGAGATGCCGCCGCGTGGCATCGGTGGGCTCGGGGACCTGTCGCGGCTGGCCATGGGCCCGCGCGGGAGCGATGAGGGCGGCGGCGAACAGGGAGCCAGCCAGCAGGAGTGCGGCGGGGCACATCGGGAGCACGGGGGAGTACGCGACGCGCTGGCGCAACGCCGACCGGGGCGAAACTTTGGACATCCTGCCAAGGTACGGTCCGCCACCGTCCGGTGTCCAATGGCACGTCGTATCCATCCGTTATGATGAACGCATGACGAAACGCAATTTGTTGGCCGTGGGGCTGTCGATCGTGAGTCTGGCGTTACTCTGGCCGGGGCTGGTGGAGCCGGCGCTGACCATTCGCGCCACGATCGAGATGTTCGGCACCGAGCGCGAACTCACCAACGAAACCCGCAGCGTGGTCGGCGCGGTGCAAAGTCTGCACGCGAGCGGCAACGATTTCGTGGCTGGTCTCATCCTGCTGTTCAGCGTACTCGTGCCGGTGGTCAAGGCCGCCTTGCTGGTGCCCATTCTGGCGCTGCGCGGTACGGCCACTTCGTATCGCCTGTGGCGCATCGTGCAACTGATCAGCAAGTGGTCCATGGCCGACGTCTTCGCTGTCGGCATGCTGATCGCGCTCCTGGTGGCGAGGGGCACGGCCAACCTGTCGGCGGTGGCTGGCACCGGATTCTACTGTTTCGCGGCGTACTGCCTCGTCTCGAATGCGGCGTTTCAGCTGCTGACGGTGGAGAAGCCCGCCCCCCGCTGAGCGGAGGTTATGCGCCGCCCTTGGGCTTGGTGGACGGCGCAGGCTTCACCGCCGGCAACGTGCCCGGAGCAATGCGGAACTTCGCCACCGGCTTGTTGTCGAGATTCACGAACCCCTCGATGCTGCCATCGGTCGCTACCGTGCCGTCGTGCTCGAGCTGCTTGTTGTCTCCGGCCGTGACGCGGAAGCGGAGGCGATTCCCGGTGCGGGCCACATTGCTGATGGCCCCCGATCCCTGCCCGGGGACGACGGCGGTCCCGGAAACGCCGCCCTGCGCGAACGTATAGCTCACCGGTACCACGATCGTGCTGTCGCCCAGCGGCACGGTGGCCGTACCCGCGTAACTGCCGTTGATTGCGGTCGCCGCGGGCGCTGGGGCCGCCGCCTTCGCGGCGGACCTGGAGGACTTGGGGCCCTGGGCCACGGCAGTTCGCGGCGCCAGCACAGTGACGACCATGACGGTGGAAACGACGGAGAGCAGCGACGTGGATACGCGCATCGGGACTCGGGCAGGAGTACGTCTTCGTACGGGATCGTTCGCGATGTACCCCGTAACTCGGTAAAGGTATCCCAATGGCCGAGCCGTTCAAGAATTTCATCAACGCTGAGGGCGTGGAGGCGGCGGCGCACCATCTCGCGCGTGCCTGGCCCGACTTCGATGCCGCGGGCTTCATCACCACCGTGGCGCCTCGGCTCGAGGCACTCGAGCTCAAGGCGCGCGCGATGTGTGTCGCCGATGCACTCGAGCGGTTTCTCCCCGCCGACTTTCTTACCGCGGCCCCGATCATCGAGCGGGCGCTGGCGCCGGTGGAGGCGCGGGCAGGGCAGATGGTTACCGCCGCGATCCCAGGTGGGCTGGCGGGATGGTTCTGCTGGCCAGTCGGTGAGTTCGTGGCGCGGCGCGGGCTGCCGCACCCAGATCGTGCGCTGCACTGTCTTCGGGAGATCACGAAGCGGTTCACTGCGGAGTTTGCCATCCGGCCGTTTGTGCAGACCTACCCCGCGCTGGTCTTCGAGACGCTTGCCGCGTGGGTGCACGATCCCGACGAGCATGTGCGTCGATTGGTGAGCGAAGGGACGCGGCCACGCCTGCCGTGGGGGATGCAGCTCCGGGCTCTCGTTGCCAATCCGTCACCCGCATTGCCGCTGCTGGAGGCGTTGCTCGACGATCCGAGCGACTACGTGCGACGCAGTGTGGCCAATCACCTCAACGACATTTCGCGCGATCACCCGGACGTGGTGGCCGACTTCATCGAGCGCCACCTGGGCACCGCGTCTGCCGAGCGGCGCGCCTTGCTGCGCCACGCCAGCCGTACCCTCGTCAAGCGCGGCCATGCGCGCACGTTGCACGCATGGGGGCGTGGCGCGCCCTTCGAGGGGAGCGTGGAGCTGCGGCTCTCGCCGGCTTCGATCACCATGGGGGAACGACTCCAGCTCGACGTGGTCCTGATATCGGATACGAATCGGGATCAGCCGGTCACGGTGGACTACATCGTGCACCACGTGAGGCGTGACGGATTGCATTCACCGAAGGTGTTCAAGGGATGGCAGGCCACGGTGGGGTCCGGTGAATCGGTGGTGCTGCGCCGTACACATCACGTGAAACCGATCACCACCCGGCGCTATTACTCGGGGGTGCACCGCGTGGACGTGCAGGTGAATGGCGTGGCGTGCGCTGCGGCCGAGTTCGTGCTGGTGCTCTCGCCCTCCGGTACGCCGCCCGAAGTATGACTCCCGTTGGGCACCGGATCGTGGCAGATTGCCGCCCCGGGGATGCCCCGGTCAGCCCCTCACCCTGTCGCCTTGTGTCGATTCATGCCCACGTTCACTGATTTCGATCTCGTGTCGCTCGATGGCGCACCGATGCCGCTTTCGCAGTATGCCGGCAAGGTGGTGCTCATGGTCAACGTGGCCAGCATGTGCGGCATGACCCCGCAGTACGCGGGGCTCGAGGCGCTCTGGCGCGCGTATCGCGATCGTGGCTTCGTGGTGGTCGGGTGCCCGTGTGATCAGTTCGGCCATCAGGAGCCGGGCACCGAAACGGAAATCGCGGCGTTTTGCAGCAGCCGCTACGATGTCACGTTCCCCATGTCGTCGAAACTCGAGGTGAACGGCGACGAGGCGCATCCGCTCTGGCAGTGGATGCGTGAGGCCGAACCCGGGGTGCTGGGCACGACGGCGGTGAAGTGGAATTTCACGAAATTCCTCGTGGGGCGTGACGGGCAGGTGATTGCGCGGTATGCGCCCACCACCACCCCCGAGGCCATCAAATCCGACATCGAAAAGGCACTGGGGTAAATGCAACGACGGCTGCGTGACGTCCGACTGGTTCTGCTGCTGAGCGCTGGGTGGCTGTCGGTCGGGGCTCCGGGCCGGGCCGTTGCGCAGCAGGCCGGCAGTACGACGGTGAGCTCGAATGCTCCCGCCAATCAGGCGGTCGGTACGGTGACCGGCCGCATCGTGGAAGCGGTGACCGAAGCCCCGGTCGCCGGTGCGACGGTGCGCGTGCTGGGGCAGGAGGTGGCGGTGCAGTCTGACGAGGCGGGCCGCTTCACGCTGCGCGGGGTGCGTGTGGGCATCGTGAGCATCGAAGTCCGCCGATTGGGGTTTGCCGCAGTGCGGCGCGGTGACATCGCGGTCTCGCCGGCCAAGCCGGCCGAGGTGACGATCGTGTTGCGGCCGATCGATGTGCAGCTCGATGTGGTCACGGTCCGTCCGGACGCCTTCCCGGCGCAGATGCCGGCCGCCACGCCGGTCTCCACGCAGCGCTATGATGCCGAGGAGGTGCGCCGACAGCCCGGGGCACAGGAAGACGTGCTGCGCGCGATCTCCATCGCGCCGGGCGTGGGGGTGACGAGTGCCGCGCGCAACGACATCGTCGTGCGAGGCGGTGCGCCCTTCGAGAATCTGTTCGTGGTGGACAACATCGAAGTGCCCAACATCAATCACTTCGGTTCTCAGGGCTCCACCGGCGGTCCCATCTCGCTTATCAACATCCGCTTCATCGAGAGCGCGTCGATCTCCGCAGGTGGCTTCGGCGCCCGGCTTGGCGACCGCACGTCGTCGGCCACCACACTCACCCTGCGGGAAGGCAACCGTGAGCGTGTGGCGGGCGAGCTCAATGTGGCCGCCACGCAGGTGGGGGCGGTGCTCGAGGGACCGTTGGGGAAGAACGCCTCGTTTCTGGCCAATGTGCGACAGAGTTATCTCGATCTCCTCTTCAAGGCGATCGGCCTGAGCTTCATTCCGAGCTACACGGATGCGACGGCGAAAGTCACCTGGCGTCCGACCTCGAGAGATGCGGTGAGTGTGCTGGCAATCGGCGCTCGCGGCACGGTATCGTTCGACAACAGCACCGACTCGGCACGGGTGAACAACTCCCAGGTGCTCGCACCCGCGCAGGACCAGTACTTCAGCGGTGTCACATGGAAGCGGCTCGTGCCGCGGGGCGTGGTGACCACCACGCTGGGACGCACGTGGACGCGCTACGTGACCGCGCAACGCGACAGCCTGCTGATCCCCGTGCTCGAGAGTCGATCCACCGAAGGTGAGAATTCGCTGCGTACCGACGTGACGCTGTTGGCGGGCCGCGGCGTGGAGATCGAAACGGGTACGATCTTCAAGTACGCCAGCACACTGCGCTACGACGCCACGTTGGCGGGCTTTACCCGCCGTGATGCGAACGGTACCCCGCAGCCGCTCGACGTGGACACCAGTTTCACGGCACTGCGCAACGGGACATATGTGCAGGCCGCATGGCAGGCGGCGCCGCGCGTGCGACTGTCTGGAGGCCTGCGTGGCGACTGGTACGGGTTCCTCGGCAACGCGGTGCGCGTGGCCCCGCGCATGAGTGCCAGTGTGCAGGTCCGCGAGGGGACTGCGCTCTCGCTGTCGGGTGGCCGCTACTGGCAGGCACCAAGCTACATCTGGCTGGTCGGCGATCCACTCAATGCGCAGCGCCTGCGCCCCTTTCGCGCCGATCAGCTGGTGGCCGGCGTGACGCAGCTGGTGGGGAGCGATCTCAAGGTGCAGTTCGAGGTGTACGGCAAGCGGTACGGGGACTACCCGGCGCGCCGTTTCCGCCCTCAGGCACTCCTGAGCCCGAGCGGGTTCGACGATGCCACCACCGATATCCCGTTCGGCCTCGAACCGCTGGAAAGCACCGGCACCGGCAGCGCGTACGGCGCCGAGTTGTTCGTGCAGAAGAAGCTCGGGGCGTCGCCGTTCTACGGTCAGGTGAGTGCGAGCGTGAACCGCACGCGCTTTACGGGACTCGACGGTACGAGCACGCGCGGCGCCTTCGATACGCCGGTGCTGGCCAACGGGGTGCTGGGGTGGCGCCCCAACTCGCGATGGGAACTCGCCCTGCGAGTGCGAGGCGCCTCGGGGCTCCCGTTCACCCCCTTCCTCGAGCAAGGGACGCTGGCTGGCACCCTCGACTTCTCCCGATACAACGGGGAGCGCGTGCCCGCCTTCTTCGCCGCCGATGTCCGGGTGGACCGCCGCTTCCTGCTGCTGGGGCGCCAGTTCATTGCCTTCGTGGACCTGCAGAACGTGACCAACCGCAACAACAGTGGCCCACCGCAGTGGAATCCGCGCCTGCGGCGCGCCGAGCCCAACGCCAGTATCGGGCTGCTGCCGTCGATTGGGTTGAACTTCGAGTTCTGAGTACCGTACAGGCGAAAGGGCCGCCGGATGTCACGCATCCGGCGGCCCGTTCCGTTCCCGCGTTCGCCTACTTGAGGTTTGGATTCGTCTCGAGTTCCGAGAGCGGAATTGGGAAGCAGAGGTTCCGCCCCGTCATGTCGTCTGAAACTCCGGGGCGGTTGAGGCGCGCCCAACGACGCTGATCGCCCATGCGCCGCCCTTCGAGCCACATCTCGATCCCACGCTCGCGCTTGAGCGCTTCCCACGCTTCCGTCGTGTTCGATGCCGTGAGTAGCGGCAACGAGAGCGCCGAACGACGGATGTTCATTTTTGCCAGTGCACCGGCGATATCGCCACCCACGAGCAGCGCCTCGGCTTCGATCAGACGCATCTCCCAGCCGCTCGAGAGATTGATCGACGACTCACGGACCGGGTACTTGGTCTGGAAGTACCAGCGGACCTGACCGCCCAGACTCGTCACGGCGGCATCACCGAAGCGGATGGTGAGACTGGAGTCGAAGGGCACGCGCGGGTCGCGCGTGGTGCGTCGGTAGTTCTCGTAGAAGGTGCCCCACACCGTGTGGGCACGGTATGGCTGGTTTGCCGATGCCCAGTAGATACGGTTGTACTGATCGACCGTATTCACGTAGTACGGCATGCGGTAGACCATCGCGTTGCTGGTGATCAACGCCGCGTCTGCCGCCGCCCCCGAGAGGTTGTCACGAAGCAGGCGCACCGACGCACGGCCGGCGGTTGCCGCGTCTCGGAGCGTGGCGTTGTTGGCCGCGGTGGCTACGGCGATGGCTTCGGTGAAGTTGGCTTCGGCACGTTCGAGATAGACGGTGTAGCTCTGCTTCGGGCCACCGTCGATCACGCAGTCGCAGAAGTTCTCGCCGAGATGCCGGTTGGCATAGCCGGCCCACACGAGCCCCTGAGCCAGCGTGGCGTTGTTCGTCGCCGCGGTGCCCAGCACTTCCTTGATGCGCTTCACGCCGTTCTCGGCGGTCCAGCGGGCGCGCTGCGCCTGATCCCACCAGGTACCACCGTCGTCGTTGGTCAGGATGCCAAGCTGCTGACGCACCGAGATCCCGAAGGCGGCGGTGGAGCCGGAGGGCAACACCTCCTTGGTCACAGCCCCGCCGGTGTAGGCCGTCCAGTTGAGCGCTTCACCCAGATCGCGCCCGGCGCCGTTCACGACGGCCGTGAGCGCCGCGGGGTTGTCGAGAAAGTCGGCCTGGATGGGCCCGGGGTTGGTCACCTTGAGGTCACAGCCGGCAGCAAGCGCCAGGGCCGCGACGGGAGCCGTGCGCGCGAGGGCGCGGAAAGTCTTCGTCATGGTCTCGGGCCTCAGAACGACATGCGGATGGAAGTCAGGAACATCGCCGGCGCCGGGATATGCTCGGAGATGTAGCGGACGGCCGCGTTGAACCCGTCGTTGCCCGACATTTCCGGGTCGAAGAGCGGCATGCCGATGTTCTTGCGGAAGATGTTCTGCGCCGAGAGCACAAGCGTGCTGCTCGCCGTCTTGGGCACAAGGCGGCCGAGCGGCACCGTGACGGTGATGTCGCGAATCTTGAAGAAGTCGGCCGGGAAGATGAACATGTCCTGCCGCGCGTTGCGAGGAATGCAGGTCAGCGTCTCGCGCGGAGAGAGTGGCTGATTGGCCGCGATGGCGTCGTACGCCCGCGTGCACGTGGGCCAGAGTACCGAGCGCGAGAGCGCCTGGAACGACGCGTCCTCGTTGATGAAGGCGCCACCCTGGTACTCACCGCGCGCAGAGATCGTGATCCCCTTCCACGTGTTGATGTTGAGCGTGGGGGAGAGAATCAGCGTGGGCTGAGCGGGACCGAAGGTGTGGTTGACCGTCGTGTCGATCGGCGCCCCGATCTGGTCGGCGTTCTTGATGAGGCGTCCGCGTACCACCGGGGCGGGTTGCCCTTCGATGACCCAGCCGAAGTTGCCGATGCTGAATGACGGCGCGCCACCGAGGCTGAGCACCTTGCTCTGGTTGGTGCTCACATTGAGACCGGCCTTGATACCGAGGTTTTCCCTTTCGAGCAGCGTGGCGTTGATCGCCGCCTCGATACCGCTCTTCTCGATCTTGCCGGCATTGCCGAGCGAGCTGGCAAGGAAGCCGTTCGACGGCATGTTGCGCACGAAGAAGAGTGCGTCGTCGGTGACAGCCCGGAACCACGTGAAGTCCACGGAGAAGCGACCATCAAAGAGCGTGTTGTCGAAGCCGATTTCCGTTTCGGTGGTGCGCTCGGGGCCGAGGTTCGGGTCGCCGAGGTTGAGCGGGCGCACGGCGGGCGCGGTACCCCAGCCGACCGGGTTCCACGTCTGCACGGCGGCGAATGCGGTGGGCGCGCGACCGGCGGAGCCGAAGGCCGCACGGGCCTTGAGGGTGCCGAACTTGTCGCTCCACCAGCCTTCATCGGAGACGACCCATGAGGCACTGGCCTTGGGATACGTCTGGAATCCGAAGTCTTCGCCGAAGGCGCTGTTGCCGTCCACGCGGGCGCCGACGGTCACGAAGTACTTGTCCTTGTAGCCGAAGAGGGCCTGGCTGAAGGCACCGCCCGTGATGTTCTTGAGGCGGTTTTCGTCGGCGTTGCGCAGTGAGCCCGAGGCTACCGTGGGGTTGGTGGGCGCCGGGTAGTTCTCCGAGTATGCCACCACGTCACCGACGAGCGAATTGATGTACTGCGTACCGGCCGAGAGGGTCGCCTTGAAGTTGTCGGTGACCTGGAGTTCGTAGTTGTTGGCCCAGTCCAGGCTGATGATCTTATTCTGCCAGATCTGGTTCTGGATGATGCCCAGCACGGCACCCGGGAACCCGTAGGGGCGTACGTTGCGGTTCTCGAGGGCCGATCGGTCGAACCCGATCACGAGACGGCTGGAGAACTTCTCGAGCGGCGTCCACGTGGTGGTCGCACCGAGCAGCAGGCGATCGATGTTGCTGTTCAGCTGCTGGCCGTACACGAGCTTGATCGTGTCCGGATCGGCGTTGCCGAAGTAGTTGCGGTTCCGGCGGAAGGCGTTGAGCGTCACGCCCTGCGCGTTGTTACCGGCCGGGGTTTGCGTGATGAGGTTGCTCGTGTACGACGTATTCCAGCTGAACTGCATGTTCTTCATCGGGCTGAAATCGACGTTGGCGCGCAGCTGATACTTGCGCTCGTTGTCGAGCTCGAGCACGCCGTCGGTGTTGTCGGCGCCGAAGGAGAAGAGGTACTTCACGTTGTTCTGCGTGCCGCCGGCCACCTGTGCCTGGAGACCGTAACGCGCGCCGTCGCGCACGAAGTCATCCATGTAGAGCAGCGGGGCGTCGCCGGCGCCGAACTTCTGCAGGCGCGAGAACCCCGAGTTGACCTGCGCGTTCCACTTGGGTGTACCCTGCGAGCCGCGCTTGGTGAAGATCTGGATCACGCCGGCGGCGGCATCGGTGCCGAAGAGCGTGGTGGCGGCGGCGCCCTTCACGACCTCGATGCGCTCGATATCGTCGGGGTTGATGTCGTTGAGCGGGCTGCCGTACGAGTTGGCCCCACGCTGCGTGGCGCCCTGGAAGATGCCGTTGCGCGGATACTCGTCGGAGCGGGTACGCACACCGTCCACGTAGATGAGTGGCTGGTTGCTGAGCGCCAGCGACGTCGCCCCGCGGAGACGTATGGCACTGCCGCTGCCCGAATTGCCCGTGCCGCCCGAGATCTGCACACCGGCCACGCGGCCGGCGAGCAGGTTCGACACATTGGTGGGTACTTCGGGGAGGTCCTTGGTGGAAACCTGGCCGATGGAGTTGCCCACTTCGCGTTTGCGTGCGGACCCGGCGGTCCCCGTCACGACGACCTGATCGAGGGAGATCGGCGACGTCTTGAGCGAGAAGTCGGCGGTGGCCGTCTGGTTGGCGGCCACGGTCACCAGCTTCTCCGTGGGCTCGTAGCCGATCATGCGCACGCGTACCGTGACACTACCGGGCGTGACGCGGGTGATGGTGTAGCCACCATCTGCCCCGGTTTGTCCGCCATTCTGGGTGCCTGCGATGAACACCTGTGCGTTGGGCACCGGGGCGCCCGCGGCGTTCGTGATCTTGCCGCGTATCGTTCCCGCCGCGCCCTGCGCCCGCAGAGCATGGTCTGGGACGAATGGGGTGATGAGCAGGCTCGCGACGACGGCCAATGCCGATGTCGCCCGACTCCACGTACGTGTACCAGGCATCCGCACCTCTCCTGAAATCTCGGACTGCTGCACGAACCCGCCGCTTTGGCGGGGAGGAACTCACGGGAGCAGGGGCGCGCACGGGATCGCGACAGATCACCCTGAGTAGTGCTGGGCCGTTCGGCGTCGTCGGGCGGACCCATTGACTGGGCAAATGGGAGGACCGGCCGGATTGCCGCGCGCAGGGACAAGACGCAGTCCTGTGGGACAATCGACACGAGAATGCACCCGAACCGGAGGATCGGCAAGGATTGGAAAAAACGCCCCCGGATTCCGGTGCCGATGATTCGGACAACCCGTC
Organism: uncultured Gemmatimonas sp.; assembly: GCA_964577455.1. Classification (GTDB taxonomy): domain Bacteria; phylum Gemmatimonadota; class Gemmatimonadetes; order Gemmatimonadales; family Gemmatimonadaceae; genus Gemmatimonas. The sequence goes on from CAZNZG010000067.1 coordinate 12,534, forward strand.
GGCCGGGCCACGGGGCCGAAGCACGCGCTTGCCCACGGGCCGGGCGGGCGGCACACTCAACGGGCACGGCCTGACGGCCGTACGTGGTCAGTTTCTGGAAACGCTGTATCACCCGATCCGGAGTCGCCGTGCGTCTGCGTTCCTGCACGTTCCTCGTGGCCCTCGCGGCTGCCGTCCCATCGAGCGCTCAGGCGCAGCCCGCGCGGGGAGCGAATGGCGCCGCTGCGTCGGCGAACGCCAAGCCGCTGCCGCTCGAAGCCACCCGTCGCTACCCGCTCGACACGCGGGAAGGCACCTGGCTGTCGCTCGATGTGTCGCCCGATGGCGCGTCGATCGTGTTCGACATGCTCGGCGATCTCTATCTGCTGCCGTTCGCCGGCGGTGATGCGCAGCGCCTCACGAGCGGTCTGCCGTACGACGTGCAGCCGCGCTTCAGCCCCGACGGCAAGTCGATCGTGTTCATCTCCGACCGGCAGGGAGCCGACAACGTGCACGTGCTCGACCTTGCCACGAGGGAGGTGAAGGAGATCACGCGCGGACGCAGCAACGTGTATCTCTCGCCCGACTATTCCCCCGACGGCAAGTACATCGTGGCGAGCAAGGGGGGCTTCCGCGGCGGCTTGCCGACGCTCTGGCTGTACCATGTCGCGGGCGGTACCGGTGTGTCGCTGTACACGGCGCCGGCCACGGCAGCGCCGGGCACCGCGGTGCAGCAGGCGGGTGGCGCCTTCAGTGCTGACGGCAAACACCTCTTCTTCACGCAGCGCACGGGCGCGTGGAACTACAACGCGCAGTTTCCGCAGTACCAGATCTGGTCGTACAACCGCGACACCGGTGATCGCGAGCCGATGTCGTCGCGCTACGGCTCCGCGGTGCGCCCCACACTGAGCCCCGACGGCAAGTGGCTGGTGTACGGCTCCCGCTACGAGAACAAGACGGGGCTGCGGCTCCGCGAACTCGCCACGGGCGACGAGCGCTGGTTGGCGTATCCCACGCAGCGAGACGAGATGGAGTCACGCGCGCCCATGGACGCGTTGCCCGGAATGAGCTTCACGCCAGACTCGAAGGAGCTGGTCGCGAGCTACGGCAACAAGATCTGGCGCGTGAAGGTGGACGGCACCGGCCAGACGGAGATTCCGTTCCGGGTGCGCGCCGACGTGGAGGTGGGACCGGAACTCGCCTTCACCTATCCGATCAGCGACAGCGCGCAGTTCACCGCTCGGCAGATCCGCGATGCCGTACCCTCACCCGATGGTACGCAACTCGCCTTCGTGGCGATGGATCGCCTCTATCTCATGGACTGGCCCGCCGGGACGCCGCGCCGGGTGTCGACGCTCAACGTGATCGAAGCAGAGCCCGCGTGGTCACCGGACGGCAAGTCGCTCGCGTGGACCACCTGGACGGAGCAGGGCGGCCGCCTGTACAAGGCCAGCATTGCGGCGGGGCGCGCCTCGCGCATTGCCGTCGTGAGCAGTGGCACGGCCGTGGTGCGGCAGCCGGTCTTCTCGCCGAACGGCACACGCATCGTGGCGCTCGAGAGTCCGTCGCAGGGACGTCGCGACCAGACCGGGGTGACGGGGACTTCCCAGCTGGTCTGGTATGCGGCCACGCCGGCCGCGCCCGCCGGTGGCGCGCCCACCGTGATTGCGCGAGCGGCCGGTCGCAGCAAGCCCCACTTCTCCACGGATACGTCGCGCATCTATCTGTCGTCGGCCAACGGGCTCGTGTCGATCCGCTGGGACGGCACCGATGAGCAGCGCCATCTGCGGGTCGTGGGGGCGAGCGGCACCGGTGCCATCGATGACGATGGACACGGTCACAACGATCTCACGCTCTCCGAGCTCGAACTCGTGGGCCGTCACGAAGAGCCTGGGCTGCAGGGCCCGCCGGCGCAGCTGGTCATGATGTCGCCGCAGGGCGATCTCGCCCTCGCGCAGATCGGCGGCGACTTCTATACGGTGGTGGTACCGCCGCGTGGCACGCAGGCGACGGTCAACGTGGCCGAGCCCAACGCGGCAACGTTCCCCGTGCGCAAGCTGACCGACATCGGTGGACAATTTCCCGCCTGGTCCGCGAACGGCCGCCTCGTGCACTGGTCGATCGGCAATGTGCACGTGGTCTACGATCTCGGCGCCGCGACCGCCCGCGATGCCGCGATCGCGGCGGCACGTCGTGACAGCACGATCACCGAAAGTGCGCGGCCGCGCCCGTACACGCCGAGCGAACAGCGCGTGCCGGTGGCCGTGACCCGCGATACCCCGAATGGCACGGTCCTGCTGCGCAATGCGAAGCTGGTGACCATGAAGGGCGACGAGGTGATCCCACGAGGTGATGTGCTCGTGCGCAACAACCGTATTGCGGCGATCGGGGCGAGCGGCACCGTGACGGCGCCCGCCGGCGTTACGGAAATGGATCTGGCCGGCGCGACGGTGGTGCCCGGCTTCGTCGACACGCACGCGCACCTCCGCGCCGAGCGTGGCACGATTCACGAGACGCAGCCGTGGGCGTATCTCGCCAACCTCGCCTACGGGGTGACCACCACGCGCGATCCGCAGACGGCTACCACCGACGTGCTCACCTATCAGGACATGGTGGATGCCGGCACAATCATTGGACCGCGCATCTACAGTACCGGC
>CAZNZG010000068.1:0-14795 GCA_964577455.1 uncultured Gemmatimonas sp.
AGCATGAGATCGAAGGCATCGATCCCGGCGTTGATGGCACCGCGGTCACGCGCGGCCGCTTCCGCGGCAGTGGTCACGCGGAGGGCGGCGGAAACGGGGCGTGCCATCGCGGGCCCGGTGAACATCAGGGGGGTGCGCACTCAGACGTGCGCGGTGCTCCAGGGATATTCGCGTTCGAATGCGTCAGCGAACTCGAACACGCCGAAGAAATCGTCGCGCGAATCCTGAGGCTGGCTGATGAGCAGCCCGAGGTCGACCAGCGTGAAGACGATGTCGCCGATGTCCATCGTGGACCGCATGCCCCAGTTCTCGAGCACCAATCGGGCCATCACGCCGAAGCGTTGCAGCGCCAGTTCACGGCAGGCATGCGCGAGTTCAGGGCCGGTGATGTGCCGGCGCTCGGTAAGCCGCGACTGACTGTGCTCCAGCGCCGAGAGGACGAACAGGTACGCACGCTCGTCGAACCGCTGCTCGCGCAGGCGGATCTGATCCATGATGCCTTCACGGAACGCCAACTCGGTCACGCGTTGCTGCTCCTCAAGTGATGCGCGGTGATACGGGGATGCGACCTCGGCAAACGGCCGGCCGGCACACGGGCGGCCAGCGAATACTGCCGACGAACGCGGGCGGCCACAATGCCCGTGGCCGCCCGCGTGAATCGCTCACTCACAGCTTTGTGATCGGCGCAACATGGAAGCCACCGATTGTGCGTGAGTTACGTGGTGGTCGTCCCGTCAGACGCGTGCGGCCGCGCGATACAGCGGGAAGCTGTCGGCGAGCGCCTTCACGTCGGCCTTGACAGCGGCCACGTTGGCGGCGTCTTCCGGTGCCGAGAGCACACGGTCGATCAGGGACGCGATTTCCTGCATCGCCTCGCTCCCCATGCCACGCGTGGTCACCGCCGGCGTGCCGATGCGGATCCCGCTCGTGACGAAGGGGGACTGCGTTTCGTTGGGGACCGTGTTCTTGTTCACGGTGATCCCCGCCTCGTCGAGCACCTTCTCCGCCACCTTGCCGGTGAGCCCCTTGTTGCGGAGATCCACGAGCATGAGGTGATTGTCGGTCCCGCCGCTCACGATATGGTAGCCGCGCTCCACGAGCGCCTGCGCCAGCACCTGCGCGTTCTGCACCACCTGGCGGCAGTAGGCGCTGAACGACGGCTGCAGCGCCTCGTGAAACGCCACCGCCTTGGCGGCGATCACGTGCTCCAGCGGGCCGCCCTGCATGCCGGGGAACATCGCCTTGTCGATCGCCTTGGCGTGTTCGGCCTTGCACAGAATGATGCCGCCGCGCGGGCCGCGCAGCGTCTTGTGCGTGGTGCTGGTGACCACGTCGGCAAAGGGCACGGGCGACGGATACGCCCCCGTGGCCGCAAGCCCCGCGAAGTGCGCCATGTCCACCCAGAAGAGCGCCCCCACTTCCTTCGCGATGTCGGCGAAGGCCTGCCAGTCGATCACGCGCGAATACGCACTGTAGCCGGCGATGATGATCTTCGGCTTGTGTGCGCGCGCCTTGGCACGCATGTCGTCGTAATCGATGATGCCATCACCAGTCACCCCGTACGACACCGCCTTGTACAACAGTCCGGAGAAGTTGACCGGTGAGCCATGGGTCAGGTGACCGCCCTGCGACAGATCCATGCCCAGGAACGTTTCCCCAGGCTTCATGAAGGCGAGGAACACGGCGGCGTTGGCGCTCGCCCCGCTGTGCGGCTGCACGTTGGCGTGATCGGCCCCGAACAGCTGCTTGGCACGATCGATGGCGAGCTGCTCCACCTTGTCGACCACTTCGCAGCCGCCGTAATAGCGCTTCCCCGGCAAGCCTTCGGCATACTTGTTGGTGAGCGGAGACCCCATGGCCTCCATCACCGCCGGCGACACGAAATTCTCGCTCGCGATCAGTTCCAGCCCGTCACTCTGGCGCTGTGTTTCCTCGGCGATGAGGTGCGCGATGTCCGGATCGGCCGCCGACAGGGCGTCGCCGGGAGGCAAGCGGTCCCACTGCGACCACTGCGCGCTGTCTCCTTCACTCATGCACCACTCCCCGGGGCTTCGGCCCCATTCTGTTCGTTCGTCTGTTCGATCTTGTTCACGCGCGTCTCGTGGCGCCCCCCCTCGAACGGCGTCTCCAGCCACGACTTGAGGATCGCCACCGCGTCCTCGTCGGAGACGAAGCGCGCGGGCAGCACGAGGACGTTGGCGTCGTTGTGCTTGCGGGCCAGGGCGGCGATCTCGGGGTTCCACACCACCGCCGCGCGCACCCCGGGGTACCGGTTGGCCACATAGCTCATGCCCAGCCCGGTGCCACACAGCAAGACGCCGCGCGCCACGGCCCCGTCGCTGACCTGCTGCGACAGCGGATGGGCGTAGTCGGGATAATCGGTGCTGGCGGTGCTGTGCGTCCCGATGTCCTCGACCTCGTACCCCAGCTCGGCCAGCACGACCCGCAGCCGCTCCTTGAGTTCGAAACCGGCGTGGTCGGAAGCGATCGGGATGCGCTCTCCGGGGCGTGCAACGTCTACCATGGTCAGCTCGCTGGGCGTAGAGGGGTCACTGCACACATGAACCCGCACGGACCGGCCGGAGTGCCCGACCGGTCCGCCTGCAGGTCACGATTCCTTATTGGGGTACTGCGGCCACGTCCTCATCATACCGCGAACGGCAGCGATGCGCTGCTCGGCCACCCGGTCCGCCGCCTTGTACGTGGGGATGCCGGTACTCGTGGCCAGCGCGAAAACACTGAGCACGGTCTCGTAGATCTCGTCGGCCTTGCGCAGCGAACGGTCACGGCTCCAGCCAGTCAGTTCACTGTACACGTTGATCACGCCACCGGCATTGGCCACGTAGTCGGGGGCATACAGGATGCCTCGCGACTCGAGCAGGTCGCCGTGGCGATCCTCGAGCAGCTGATTATTGGCGGCGCCGCTCACGATCTCGACCCTGAGCTGCGGGATGGTCTCGTCGTTGAGGATGCCCCCCAGGGCGCAGGGCGCGAAGATGTCGACCGTGGCGCCGTAGATGTCCGCCAGTGCCACCGCCCGCGCCCCGAACTCGTGCACCACCCGATCCACGCGCGTCGCGTCGATGTCGGTCACGACCAGCTTCGCGCCGGCGTGATGCAGCTCCTTGGCGAGGTAGTAGCCCACGTGGCCCAGCCCCTGAATGGCCACGGTGCGGCCGGTGAGCTCCTTGCTCCCCCACTTCTGGAAGGCCGAAGCCTGAATGGCGCGGAAGACGCCGCGCGCCGTGACACTCGACGGGTCGCCCGACTTGGAGCCGATTCCGGTCACATGCTTCGTCTCCATGTGCACGAAGTCCATGTCTTCCACGGACGTGCCCACGTCTTCGGCGGTGACGTAGCGACCGCCGAGGGAATCCACGAAGCGCCCGTGTGCCCGGAACAGCATCTCGCGCTGCGCCGTCTTGTTGTTGCCGATGATGACCGACTTGCCCCCACCGAGGTTGAGCCCCGCCACGGCGTTCTTGTAGGTCATGCCGCGCGACAGGCGCAGCGCGTCGGTCACCGCCTCCTCGTCGGAGGCGTAGTTCCAGAAGCGGCACCCGCCGAGCGCGGGGCCCAGCGTGGTGTCGTGAATGGCAATGATGCCGCGATAGCCACTGGCCTTGTCGTGACAGAACACGACCTGCTCATGGCCCATCTCGGCGATAGTATCGAAGTAACGCATATGTCGGAAAACCTGCGTGTCAGTCGGGGAGTGACCCGTCGGCGGCCGCCGCGGCGGCCACCGTTTACCGCGCAAATACGATGCGCTGGATCTCCGAGGTCCCCACGTATATAACCGTCACCTTCGCATCGCGCATGAAGCGCTCGACGGGATAATCGGTCACATAGCCGTAGCCGCCGAAGATCTGTACGGCCTGGGTGGTGACCCACATGGCGGTCTCCGTTGCGAAGAGCTTCGCCATGCTGCTGAAGCGGGTGATCTTCTCGCCCCGCTCCTTGGCGGCCGCCGCCGAATGCAACAGCGTGCGGGCAGCCGTGATGCGAGTGGCCATGTCGGCAATCTTGAACTGGATCGCCTGGAACTCGCCGATGTTCTTGCCGAACTGCTTGCGCTCGCCCACATAGCGTACGCTGGCCTCGAGCGCGGCCCGCGCGATACCGATGGCCTGCGCGGCAATGCCGAGGCGCCCGTGATCGAGCGAACCCAAGGCATACGTGAGCCCCTTCCCTTCGTCACCAAGCAGACGGTCGGCGGGCACCCGGCAATTGTCGAGCACGATCTGCAACGTCGGCGACGCGCGGAGTCCCATCTTCCGTTCCTTCTTGGTGAGATGGAAGCCGGGAAGATCAGGGGTGAGGATGAAGGTGCTGATCCCCTTGCTCCCCTTGCGGGCATCGGGCGTGTCGGTGCGTGCCATGCACAGGATGACGGCGGCTTCGTTGCCGTGCGACACCCACGCCTTGGTGCCGTTCAGCACCCAGTGGTCGCCGTCGCGCACCGCCTGCGTACGCAGGCTGGCGGCGTCGGATCCGGCCTCGGGCTCGGACAGCGCGAAGGCCCCCAGCCATTCGCCGCGCGCCATCGGCGGCAGGTAGGTGGTGCGCTGGGCGTCATTGCCGAAGTTGAGGATCATCTGCGTGGGCAGCGAATTGTGCACACTCAGCGTGACCGCAGCGGTGGCGTCGGCCACCGCGATCTCCTCGAGTGCAAGCAGGTAGCTCTGCGCGTCGAGCCCCAACCCGTCGTACTGCTCGGGAATGAGCATACCGAGAAATCCGAGCGCGGCCATCTGCGTGATCATCTCGCGGTCGAAGCGCGACTCCTGATCGCGCTCGCCCGCGAGCGGCGCCAACTCACGCTGCGCATAGTCGCGCGCGAGCTTCTGGATTTCCTGCTGCGTTTCGTTCAGATGGAGAAGCGACATGTGGGCGCTCAGTACTGGTAGAAGCCGCGGCCACTCTTGCGGCCGTACCACCCGGCCGCCACGTACTTCCGCAGGAGCGGGCACGGGCGGTACTTGGGATCACCGAGCCCCTCGTGCAGCACCTCGAGAATGGCGAGGCAGGTATCGAGCCCGATGAAGTCGGCAAGCGTGAGCGGGCCCATCGGATGATTCATGCCGAGCTTCATGACCGTGTCGATCGCCTCCGGCGTACCCACGCCCTCCATCACGCAGTAGATCGCCTCATTGATCATGGGCATGAGGATGCGGTTGGCCACGAATCCGGGGAAATCGTTCACTTCCACCGGGGTCTTGCCGAGGGCCTTCGAGAGCGCCATGACCTGCTGCGTGGTGGCATCGCTGGTGGCCAGGCCGCGAATGACCTCCACCAGCTGCATCACCGGCACGGGGTTCATGAAGTGCATGCCGATCACGAGTTCGGGACGCTTGGTGCGCGCGGCGATCTCGGTGATGGAGATGGAGCTGGTGTTGCTGGCGAGAATGGCGCCCTCGGGCGCGAGGCGATCGAGATCCTCGAAGATCCGGAACTTGAGGTCGGTGCGCTCGGTGGCGGCCTCCACCACGATCTGCGCGTTGGCCACGGCATCAAGCGATGTGGCGGTCGTGATGCGCGACAGCGCCGCCTCAGCGGCACTCGCCTCGAGCGCCCCCTTCTTCACCTGACGGTCGAGGTTTCTGGCGATCGTGTCGCGACCACGCGCGAGCGCATCGGCGCTCACATCGATCATCGTCACCTCATGCCCACTGGTGGCGAAGACGTGGGCGATGCCGTTGCCCATCTGCCCGGCGCCAACGACTGCGGCGCGCTGCACTGCACTCCCGACCGTGTCCGACATGTACGCTCAGCTCCTCACGAATGACGAAGACGAAGTAGTCGCGGGCGCGCTCCGGAGCGACGCCCTGTAGTTCGCACCCGCAGCGGCCAGCAGGATCAGCGCGGCCACCGCGCCTCCCTCCGGCCCCCACGGTCCTCCGGTAACCCACTCCGGGCCGTTCACCACGGCACGATACCCCGGCGTGGCGAATGGCAGCCCGCTCACCGGTACGTGCAGCACCGCCGCCATGACCCAGTTCCAGGCGAGGTGCGCGGTCCACGCGCCGGGCAGCCCCACCCGCTCGCGCAGAACGCACAGGCACCAGCCGGCCAGCATCACGATCACCGTGGTGCGCACACCGGCCCCGGGGTTGGTCAAATGCACCAGCCCGAAGACCGCACTGCTGGTCAGTCGCGCGAGCAACGGCCCGTGCGATGCCCCGCCCGCTTCCTGCGCCACGCCGTACAGATATCCACGGAACGCCAGCTCCTCCCACAAGGCGGCGGGGGTGAGCAGCAACAGCAACCGCAGCGCCGTCCCACTCCAGCTCTCCCCCACAAAGGCCATGGGAGAGACGCGCTCGAAGCGCAGCAGCTGCGCCGCCCACAGAATCCCGGCGGCGACCAGAATCGCCGCCGTGCCGATCAGGGCGCCAGTCAGCAGTCGGCGTGGATGCCAAACGTGGTCACCGAGCCCCATGAGCGACCAGGGCGCCGTATCCATGAAGCGAAAGCCCACCCAGCTCCCGGCCAGCACCCCCACCAGCATGCTGAACGGGTACATGGCCACCGGCTCGCCGGCGGCACGTGACAGCGCCCCGAACAGCGGACCGGCGAGCGACTCGAAGATCCCCTGCGCGAGAATCCATCCCACGCCGAAACTGCCAAGGCGCCAGAGGACCCGCGCGGTGATCGTCACCGCCGTCGCCGGCTCAGCGGCGCGCACTCAGGAAACGCGTTCCACCGACAGTGCCACGGCGTCACCACCACCGAGGCAGAGCGTGGCCAGACCGGTGCGCAGGTTGCGATCGGCAAGGGCGTGGAGGAGCGTGACCAGCACCCGGGTGCCGCTGGCACCGATGGGATGCCCAAGGGCAATGGCCCCGCCGTTCACGTTCACACGGCTCGCATCCCACCCGAGCCCCTTCCCGTCGGCGAGTGCCTGACTGGCAAACGCTTCGTTGGCTTCGATGAGATCGTAATCACCGATCTGCGTACCGGCCTTGGCCATCAGGTTCTGCACGGCGGTGATCGGCGCGAAGAACAGCTCGCGAGGATCGCCCGCGCCCGTGGCGTAGGCGGTGATGCGGCCGAGGATCGTGAGGCCGTGGTCGCGTGCGTACGCTTCGCTCGTCACCACCACCGCGGCGGCGCCGTCATTGAGCGTCGAGGCATTGCCGGCGGTGACGGTCAGCGCGCTGTTGTCGCCCGACTTGTTCGGGAACGCGGGACGCAACTTGGCCAGCGATTCGGCGGTGGTGTCGGCGCGCGGCCCTTCGTCGGCACTGATCACCGTGGGGCCCTTCTTGCCGGGGATCTCCACCGGTACGATCTCCGCGGAGAACTTGCCGGCCTGCTGGGCCGCGACCGCCTTGGCGTGCGACGAGGCGGCGAAGGCATCCTGTTCCTCGCGCGACACGCCACCCTTGGTGGCGGTATACTCGGCGTGCGAGCCCATGTGCACGTCGCAGCTGCCGCACCAGAGCCCGTCCTTGATCATGCCGTCGACCATGGACTGATCGCCGATCTTCACACCGCCGCGCATGCCGTACACGTAATGCGGCGCGTTGCTCATGCTCTCCTGCCCACCGGCCACGATCACCTGCGCATCGCCGGCCTTGATCGCCTGCGCGGCGAGCATCACGGCCTTCAGACCGGAGCCGCACACCTTGTTGATCGTGATGGCCGATACGCTCGACGGCACGCCGGCCTTGAGCATGGCCTGCCGCGCAGGGGCCTGCCCCGTGCCGCCCTGCAGCACGTGCCCCATGATGACTTCCTGGACCGCGTCGGGCGACACGCCGCTGCGCTGCAGCGCGGCACGAATGGCGATGGCGCCCAGCTCGGGCGCCGACAGGGAGGCAAGGCCTCCGAGATACCGGCCGATCGGCGTGCGCGCGGCACCGACGATGACGGGCTGGCGAGTAAGGTCGGACATGTTTGGAATACGGACGATGGGTGACGCTGGGGAGCGATCGGATACAACACGGAAAGCTAATCCGATGACCGGGAGGGGTGGGTGTTACTGAAAACTGCCCAGGCCGGTGGGATAACCCGCCACGCCATTGTCCGCTGGCCCCACTCGTGCAGTAATGTCCCGACATGTTCGATACGCTCCGTAGGCTCATCGCGGACAGCCTGCCTGCTGTCCCCGACCTCGATCCGCCGATCCACCCGGACGACATCCGCGTGGCGGCCTGCGCCCTGCTCCTCGAAATCGCCCACGCCGATCGCCGACTCTCCCGTGAGGAACGCGCGGTGATTCTACGTTCTCTCGTGTCCTACTTCGGCGTGGACGAGCGGGGAGCGCTCGAGCTGATCGCGGAGGCAGAGCGGCACTGGGGGACGGCCACCACCGAGGCGGCGTTCACGCGTCAGCTGATCGCCGAATACGACGAAGACCAGCGTCGCGTGCTGGCCGACCTCCTGTGGGATGTGGCGGAGGCGGATGGCTGGCTCGACCGGCACGAGGCCTTCATGGCGGCCCGCCTGGAGCTCTGGCTGGGCGTCGTCCGGAGGCGGCCGGCGGAGGACGCCGGCTGACCAGGCGCCGCCTCGCTCGGATTCGGGACGTGCGTCGTAGTATTTTGGAGCATGCGCGTTCCCTGCCTCATCCTCGCGGTCGCCGCCGCCTGCGCCGCACTGCCCGTTGGTGCCCAGACCAAACAGCCGCCGCGAAAGCCGCCGGTGTCTGCCCCGCGCCCTGCGCCACGTCCGTCACCGGTGACTACGCCGGTGCTGCAAACGCCGATGGCGCGCATCACGGGTGAGGTGTACGACAGCATTGCCGGCGCTCCCCTGTCACAGGTCACGATACAGTTCGTCGAGGCGGCCAACCCCGTGAATGTGCGGTCGGTGCGCAGCGACTCGATGGGACTGTTCGTGCTCGACTCCATGCGCGTGGGGAGCTACCTCGTGGGGATGATCCACGAACAGGTGGACCGTCTCGGGCTCGAGAACCGCGTGGTGCAGGTCAACATCGTCGGCAGCGGCGACGTGTCGTTGGTGTTGGGGCTCCCGTCGGTGGCCACGATGCTGGCGACGGTCTGCTCCAAGGCGCCGCTGCCGCCGGGTACGGGTGCGTTCATGGGTGTGGTGCGCACCGCCCGCGGCACCCCCCTCGAAGGGACGGCGCGTGTGCGCGTGCAGTACCCCGAAACGTTCGTCACGTCGTCGGGGGTCTCCCGCCGCTTTCCGTCGCGATTCGTCGATGCCGCCCCCAACGGCGCCTTCGTGTACTGCGGCATTCCCACCGACGCCACGATCACCACGCGCGCTTACGCCGGCGCCGACTCCAGCGGGGTGATCGAATTGCCCATGGCGGCCAATGGCCTGCTGATCCGCGACCTGCTGGTGTCACAGCCGCAGCGCGTGACGAAGGCCCCAACGTCGCCGACCGATCGCCCGCAGACGCTCCTCAAGGGGGCCGGGCGCGTGCGCGGCATCGTGCGTGACACCGCCGGCAAGCCGCTGATCGGCGCGCGGCTGTCACTCCCAGGCACGGGCGCCGAGGCCAGTTCCACCGGTGGGGGCGCCTTCAGCATGGACGCACTGCCAAGCGGCACGTGGATGCTGGAAGCCCGAGCCGTGGGCTTCGAACCACGTCGCGTGGCCGTCGACCTGCGCGACAGCATGGAGACGGTGACCCAGCTCGACCTCGCGGCGCTCGCCCCACGCATGGACACCGTGAAAGTGCAGGCCGACCGGTGGAGCCGGGAAATGGCCGCCTTCGAGGCACGTCGGCGACAGGGGGGCGGCTACTTCCTCGACGACGAACAGATCGGCAAGCGCAATCCGATCTTCACCTCCGACCTGTTGCGCGGGACCCCCGGTGTCACCATTCAACCTGGCGGAGCGGGCGGGCGCGACCGTGTGCTCATGCGCGGCGCGGCCGGCGGCGGCAGCTGCATTCCCGCGCTCTTCGTGAACGGGATGCTGTCCCCCACCCCCGACGGGATTCTGGAGAATCTCGTCGCCGCCAATGATGTGCGCGCCGTGGAGGTGTATTCGCGCATGGCCTCCACGCCACCTGAGTATCAGAGCCGCAACGGCTGCGGTAGCATCGTGATCTGGACCGGCGCGCGGCGACGCTGATCGCCGGTCAGTCGTCGTAACCGACCACGAGGTTCATGCCCGCCTGTCGGGCGCGCTCGACGGCCTTCTGCGCGGCGCCCAGCAGGCCGTCGACACTCGTCACGGCATCGCTCACTTCAGCCACTCCCACGGAGAGCGTGGCCCGAATGCCGGCGAAGTCGCCGGAGAACACATGGCGTGCCATCCGTTCGCGGATACGTTCGGCCAGGACCAGACCGCCGGACAGCTCGGTACTGGGGAGAAGGACCCCAAAGGCTTCGCCACCGATACGTCCCACGATATCGGTATTGCGCGATTCCTGCCGACAGAGCCACGCGATGGCCCGCAGCCACTCGTTCGCGAACGGCTCCCCGTGTTCGTCGATCAGTTCGCGGAAGCGGTCGGGGTCGACGAGCAGCATCGTGAGCGGCTGACCGTAGCGCCGGGCACGTGCCACTTCGCTCTGCGCGACATCGAAATAGGCACGGCGCGCCGACACGCCGGTGAGGTAATCGGTCGTGCTGGAGGCATCGTCGCGCAGACGCTCCTCGAGCTTGCGACGTTCCGACACGTCGTGGGAGACCACGGAGTACCCCGTGGCGTCGCCGCCGGCATCGCGGAGCGCCGTCACCACGGTCGTAGCCCAGAAGGTGGTGCCGTCCTGACGTTGGCGGTATCCCTCCTCCTCGCACCACCCGTTGCGGGCCGCGAGCGCCAGCGTGTCGTGCAGATACGACGGACCGCCGTGCTCCGGCGGCAGGAGCCGGGTCATGGGCTGCCCAACGATGGCCGCCGCGTTCCACTGGTGCACGCGCTCGGCGGCGGTGCTCCAGCTATCCACCACGCCGTTGGCGTCGAGTGTGAAAATGGCGTAGTCACGGACCGCGCCCTCGACGGCGGTCTGCCGCTGCTCCAGGCGCGAGACGAGCCCGCGGGCGCTGGCGAGTTCGGAGGCGTCGGTGGCGACGGCCACGATGCGGCCGCTCGCCACCTTCACGAGCGAAAGGAATACGCCGTGGTGCTGGCCCGGCGCGAGCAACTCCAGGTTGTCCACCACGATGCCTCGCGGCCCGTCGAAGCTGCGCACCCGCGCCGGCAGGTCGGGGGCGACCGCGCTCAGCGTGTTGAAGAGGTCTTCGAGCGAGCCCGTGCTGGTGAACGGCGTGAGCAGGCGGCGCGCCGCGAGGTTCGCGACTTCCACGCGACCGGACTCATCGACCTCGACGAGTCCGACCGGCGACAGCAGGAACAGATCGAGCAGCGCCTCGGGCGTCACGCGTCACCCTCGGTCGTGGCCACCTTCTCCGGCTGCAGCGAGAGCGCCCGCGTGCGGATCTCGTGCTGCAACCGCTCGATGAGCGCATCCTGCGAGAGCACGTCCTGCTTCTTCCCGGCCCCGCGGGCACGCAGGGCCACGGTGGACTCCTCCGCTTCGCGGCGACCGATCACGCACATGTACGGGATCTTCTCCACTTCGCCTTCGCGCACGCGATAGTTCAGCGTTTCGTTGCGTGCGTCGAGGGTGGCACGGATGCCGAGGGCCTTCATGCGATCCACGAGCGCCTGCGCGTGCTCGTTGTAGTCGATGGCGATCGGGATCACGCGCACCTGCTCGGGGGCGAGCCACACCGGGAAGGCGCCACCGAAGTGCTCGATCAGGATGGCGATGAACCGCTCGAACGACCCGCTCACGGCACGGTGGATAACCACCGGACGGTGCGGCGCGTTGTCCTCACCCGTGTAGGTGAGATCGAAGCGCTCCGGCGCGTTGTAGTCGAGCTGGATGGTCCCCAGCTGCCACGCGCGGCCGATGCTGTCCATCACATCGAAGTCGATCTTGGGGCCGTAGAAGGCGCCGTCGCCCTCCTTCATCTCGTACGGACGCCCGGTGCTCTCGAGCGCCGCCCGCAGCGCCCCCTCGGCGCGATCCCACAGCTCGTCGCTGCCGATGCGCTGCTCGGGACGCGTGGCGAACTTGAGCCTCGCCTGCAGGCCGAAGGTGTCGTAGTACGAGAGAATGAAGTCCATGAGGAACTTCACTTCGCTCTCGATCTGGTCCTCGCGGAGATACACGTGGCAATCGTCCTGCGAGAACTGGCGCACGCGCGTGAGCCCGGAGAGGGCACCCGAGAGCTCGTTGCGGTGCAGCACGTCGAAGGTCACGAAACGCACCGGCAGCTCGCGGTACGAGTGCTTCTCCGACGCGTACAGCACGTGGTGCGACGGGCAGTTCATGGGCTTGAGCGACATGTCGTGCTCGCCCGTCTCGTTGTCGAGGACGAGAAACATGTTCTCCTTGTACTTGCCCCAGTGCCCCGACTGCTCCCACAGCTTCTTGTTGTACAGCAGCGGCGTCTTGATCTCCTGGAACGCCTCCTTCTGCCGCTCGCGCACGAAGCCCTCGAGCGTGTTGTACAGCGTGGTGCCCTTGGGCGTCCAGAACGCGGCGCCCGGCGCCTGCGGGAAGATCTGGAAGAGGCCGAGCGACTTGCCCAGCACGCGATGGTCGCGCTTCTTGGCCTCCTCGAGGTTGTGCAGGTGCGTCTCGAGTTCGTCCTTCTTGAAGAACGCCGTCGCGTAGATGCGCTGCAGCATCTGGCGCTTCACGTCGCCGCGCCAGTAGGCGCCCGCGGTGTGCAGCAGCTTGAAGTGCTTGAGGTGCGACGTGTCGGGCACGTGCGGGCCGCGACACAAGTCGATGAACGGCCCGTCGGTGTAGGTGCTGATCACCTCGTCGGTCCCGTCGAAGTCGGCGAGGCGTTCGAGCTTGAGCGGATCGTCGGCGAAACGGACCTTGGCCTCCTCGAGCGACACCTCTTCCCGCACGAACGGATACTTCTCCGCCACGACCTTCTTCATTTCCGCTTCGAACGCCGCGAGATCCTCGGGCGTGAAGGGCGTCTCCACCTCGAAATCGTAGTAGAAGCCGTCGTCGATGGCGGGGCCGAAGCCGATCTTCGCATCCGGGCGCAGCCGGCGCACCGCAGTGGCGAGGATATGCGCGCCGGAGTGGCGCAGCACGTCGAGCGCGCGCGGATCCCGGTCGGTGATCACCACGAAGGCGCCGGACTTGCGCAACGGCGTCATCAGGTCCTGCACCTCGCCGTCCACCGCCACCGCCAGCGCGGCCTGCAGCAATCGCGCGCCGATGGAACCGACGACATCACGAGCCAGCGTTCCCGGCGCGACTTCGCGCGTGTTGCCATCAGGGAGCGTGAGAACGATCGAACCTTCACCAGCGGCAGGCGTACCGGCAATCATCGGACAGGACAGCGAAGGGACGCGAGCGAGGGCCGCCCGTCGCGGCGCATGGGCGCACGCGACCGACACGAGGACGCACGGCTACGGTCCGTGGCAGTCGACCTCGCTCGACAAGAGCGTGCAAGTTATCCTTGCCAAGAGACGTACGCCAAGACGGGCGGGCCACGAACAGCCGTGGTCGCCACAGGGCGGGCCTAGGGCGAGCATATGACGGGAGAGCGAATGGCACGAGCACGTCGCAGCGGCCTCGGGGCCGGCGGACAGATTCTGATGGTGGCGCTGGGCGCGGTGGCCGGGCTCGCGATCGGCATGGCCATCGCCGATCGCGCCGGCGGGCTGGATGGCCTGCTGCGCCGCAAGCGCAGTACCCGGCAGCGCCGGCACCGCGACGACGGCTGGCGTGGCGACGAGCGTCGTTCCCAGTCGTTCGACGAGATCGACGACGAGTCGGAGCTGGCGCCCGAAGCGATTTCCCATCTCCATCTGCGCGGGCGCTACCCGGAGACCGCGCGGACGACCCCGCCCCGCTCCGCCGCGGCGGTGTCGGGGGCCGCGCCAGTGGCCGCGCCGGTTCCCCCCCCGATCGGGACCACCGATCGGACGGTGCCGCACGAGGTGGAGCTCGAAGAGCGGGTACTCGACGTGTTCCGCAATGACCTGCTGCTCGCCGAGCGCGCCATCGACATCGGTGCCGTGGACGAACACACCATCGAGCTCGCCGGCTGGGTCCTCGAGGAGTCGGAGATCGCCTACGCCGTGACACTTGCCGGCGGGGTCCCGGGGGTGAAGGCGGTCGAAAGTCTGCTGGCCGTTCGCCCGCGCACCGCGGGCTGACCCGGCACCGCGGGGTGCCGGTCCGGGTTATCTTCCCGGGCTATGACTGCGCCAGACACTTCGCTACCCCCGACCTACGACGCCGCCGCCACCGAGGCGGCCTGGTACCCCCGCTGGACCGAACACGGGGTGTTCACGGCCGACCCGGCCCGCGCCGCGGGCCCCGACGGCCGCGAGCCGTTCGTGATCGTCATCCCGCCGCCCAACGTGACGGCGGTCCTGCACATGGGCCATGGGCTCAACAACACCGTGCAGGATGTGCTGATCCGGTGGCGCCGCATGGCGGGCGACGAAGCGCTCTGGGTACCGGGTACCGACCACGCCGGCATCGCCACGCAGAACGTGGTGGAGAAGCAGCTGGCCGCCGAGGGCAAGAGCCGTTTCGATCTCGGCCGCGAGCCCTTCGTGCAACGGGTGGCGGAGTTCGTCGACAAGACGGGCGGGGAGATTCTCAACCAGCTCAAGTCGATCGGCGCCAGCGCCGACTGGACGCGCACCGCGTACACCTTCTCCCCCGAACTCTCGCGCGCCGTGCGCGAAACGTTCGTGCGGCTCTACGAAGACGGCCTCGTGTACAAGGGCCATCGCGTGATCCACTGGTGCCCGCGCTGCGGCACCAGCCTGTCGGACGAAGAGGCGGAGTTCACCGACACCAACGGCAAGCT
>CAZNZG010000069.1:0-14611 GCA_964577455.1 uncultured Gemmatimonas sp.
CGTCCGGCCTACCGCCGCTTGCTGCCGACGCGGGCGCCTTTTGTTGGGGTTGGGGGGCATGGGCTTCACTTCTGGAAAGGTTCGCCGAGGCCCCACAACCGCATTTTATGGGAGCGCTCGCAGCAGAAGCCAGCGTTATCCAGACCTCGCGAGGTGACAGTTCATGAAGAAGTTCTTCAGTGCGCTTGCAGCTGGGGCGAAGGCCATGACTAGCGGTCCGGCCGGTGAGCCCTTCGAGGTCGCGGGACGTCCGGTGCGCTGCCCGCATTGCGGCGGCGAGCGGTTCGTCGAGGGCCGGGCGCAGCTGAACACGGCGGGCCTCACGTTCCTCAACCTCGACTGGGCCAATCGGTCCGCGGCGACGCTCGCCTGCGTCGGGTGCGGACGCCTCGAGTGGTTCCTGGCCGATCCCGAGGAGCGCGCCTAGTCGATGTTCGGCATGACGTGGAGCGGCATCCTGCTCGTCTACGTGCCGGTCCTACTGGCCGGTGGTGGGGCCTTCTCTCTCGGTCTGCGCGCGGTGCGTGCGCTCTAGCGGCGCAAGAAGAGTGGCGCGTCCGACGAGCTGTTCCAGCACCGCGTGGCGGCGCTCGAAGAGGTGCGGCTGCGCACCGCCGAAGAGGTACAGCATCTTCGGGCGCAGCATGAGTTCATGGCAAAGCTCCTCAACCAGCGGCGCGCGCCGACGGATGCGGGATAACGCCGCTTGCTGCTGACAGCCACGCAATCGTAGCGCCCGCTGCGCGGTCGCATCTCAATTGAGTGGCTGCAGCAGAAGCACACGTTCTGCGGATGTAATCCGCTCCTCTCTTCCCACACTGGTGCCCGCGCATGGGCCGCGTCCTGTCAGCCTGCCTGCTCGTCGTCGGGGTCATTCACCTGTTGCCGCTTGCCGGTGTCATTGGTGCATCGCGCCTCTCCGCCCTTTATGGGATTGCGGTGGCCGAGCCGAACCTGGAGCTGCTGCTCCGCCACCGCGCCGTGCTATTTGGCGTGATCGGCGGCCTGTGCACCGCCGCGGCGTTTCGTCCAGCACTGCAGGGCGTCGCCCTCGCAGCCGCAGCGACCAGCGTGGTCAGCTTCCTGCTGCTCGCTCGCGTCGTCGGTGGATACAACGCCCAGGTGGGCCGGGTAGTCGCGGCGGACTGGGTCGCTCTGGCCGCCCTCGCACTGGGTGCGGTCGCATACTGGCAGATGCGGGGCGTTTCCTGATCGGCCTGGCCGGGGTCCGTTGCGAACGCGGCCGAGCGTCACGCCGCATCTAGCGTCGCGGCCCACGCGCAATACTCGACGCAGTCCTCAACTGGAATTGCCCAGCGGTTGCACTCTGGTGCTGTGCAGACGGGAGAGCACTGAACCACGACGCGATCGGCAATCACGATGGGTGCATGGCGGGAGAACTATCGCCCGGGTCGCACTCAGCCGATCCACCGCATGACGACGCTTGCTGCTGATGAACGCGGTGCGAAGTGGGTTTGGCGGGGCTCCCGTCATGCCCTCGGCTACCGCCTAACCGTTCCTCTTGAGCGTCCACAGCAGAAGCACACGTTAGGTGTGAAAGTAGGCGGCCACTGGCGTCTCGGTTAACGCCTCGATCGCGTGTACGTCCAAGGAGGAGGCCACCCTTCATCCGGACAGTGGGAAGCGCTCAGCGGACCTACCCTCTCGAGTGTCACCTGTATGCAGTATCGATGTGCCATGTTCCTGGTGCTGTTCATCACGGCCGCCTGCGCCGGCGGCGCCGCGTCCTCGGAGCCGACTGAGCCTCCCTCGAAAACGCCACCATTTCCGGTCGGACAGATGACCGACCAGACTCTCGTCGTTAGTGGCGTGACACGGCAGTTACGCGTGCATGTTCCGGCGGGGACGACGACGCCGAAGGCGGTCGTCTTCGTGCTGCACGGCGGCGGCGGCGAAGGGCTCGACGTCTCGATCCTCGGCCAACATGCCCTGTCGGTGTTCCGTACCGTCGCTGACCGGGAGCGCTTCGTGGTCGTGTATCCGGCTGGCTTGCCGGCGAACGACGCCCAGCGCTTGGCCGGCTGGGTGGACTGCCGCGCCGACAACACCGTCGCGAGCGCGGCGGACGACATCGGGTTCCTTGCGGCGCTGGTGGAGCGTGTGCGGACAGCGTACGGCCTCACCAGCGCGCGCATGTTCATGACTGGGGGGTCGAACGGCGCCCAGATGACCCACGCCTTCGCGTTCAGCCGGGCCGACCTCGTTGGCGCGGTCGCGACCGGGTCGGGGAGTCTGCCGGTGAACCCGAAGGCGGGCGGCTGTACGAGCGGCCCAAGCCGCCCCCTGCCGATCATGATCGTACATGGGACGGGAGATACGCAGATGCCATGGGCTGGCGGCTGCGTCGCGGACATCGGCGGCAACTGCAACCGCGGCCGGGTGATCTCGGCCGAGGCCACGCGTGACCGCTGGCTGCAGATCAACGGACTGGCCGGGGTGACCCCCACGACGACGATGGTAGATTCGAGTGCCGCCGACGCGGGCCCCGCGAACCGGTTCGACTATGTGGGGGCAGCCCCCGTGCGCTGGTGGCGGCTTGATGGGGCAGGGCACGCCGTCCCAACCCGTACCGTCCTTTCGCCGCCGAACCCGGTGACAGGCGTCCAGAACCGGGACATCGAGTTCGCCGAGATTGTCTGGGAATTCTTCAAGGCACGGTTGCCATAGACCTTCGGATGCGTAGGGCGTGCCATGCGTCTCAGCGTCGGCATCCGGCGAGCAACGCCCGAGGAACTCCCTGTCTGCATCAGGGTTTCTCTGCGTCGGTTTGGGCCATGTCGACGCGACACCTGAGTGGCGCTCGCCTAACGATGCGTGCTGCAGACGGGCACCTTTTCGGAAGCGCGCTGCGCGCGCATTCTATCTGGGCGCTCGCTGCAGAAGCCGGGCGTTAGACCGAACCGTTCTGATTTCTCCGCCGATGACTTCCGTACACGAGGTGACCCTTGGAGCGCGCGATTCCCAATTTGCCCGCCGACGACCTCCGCGTTGCAAAGGCCTTCTACGTGGACGGTCTCGGCTTTCGAGTTCGGTTTGAATCGACCGAGGACGGCGTCACCGGGATTCTCGGGCTGGAGCGCGGAGGCATCGCGGTGACGATTGATGCACCGATGTCCGGGCATGGACGGGACGTGTGTGTGTCGCTTGAGGTCGACGATGTCGACCGATACTACGCGGAGTGGAGTGCGCGGGTGCGCGTGCTCCGCATGCCCATCGACGAGCCCTGGGGTGCACGAACCTTCGATCTGCTCGACCCCTTCGGCAACACGCTCTTCGTCATGGGCCCCCTTACGTCGCACGATCGGCGTGCAGCACCCGCATCGTCCGGCGGTTCGGTCTAACGACGGTTGCTGCTGACGGGGCGACCACGAGATTGAGTGAGGTGCTCGGCACCCGCCGGTCGCCCCGCAGTAGAGCCTGACGTTAGTTGGCGATAAGATGAGGTGTAGTTCTGCGATGAGCCATCGGATCCGATACCCGTTTTTGCTAGTGGCAGCCCTCTCTGTCGTAGGGAGTGCGTCCGGCTGTGGACTCATCACGACCGGCTGTGACGCCGACCTCAGAATGCGGGTGTCACCGACAGAGAAGACGCTGGCCGTCGGCGAGACCTTCACCGCCAAGTTGCAGTTTCTCGGCTGCGGCGGGACTCGCTCATTGAGCGACGTCATTACCTGGTCAACCACGGATACGGCGGTCGTCCGCGTCGATTCTACATCCGGGCTCGTCACCGGGCGCCGGGCTGGCCAGACGCAAGTCATCGGCTCCGGCAAGACGTATGGAACGGGTGCCTACATACCCGTTACGGTCAAGTAAACCGTACCTGCCATCTAACGATTACATGAAGCAGACAGCCGGTCTGCGGAATGCGGCGGCTGCGCCGCTGCTCTTGTTGGGCCCGGCTGCAGCTTATGCCCGCGTTCGGGGCTGCCCCTACGAACTCCGCTATGAAAGTCGACCTTTCGACCGTCCTGCCATGTGACGTTGAAGTCGCGGCTTCGCACGTCATGTCCACACGCCTGCTGCAGTACGTGGCGCATCCACTGGTCTCGTTCTCACCAGTCAATGGCACTGGCTTCCCCGTCACCTGGACAGAGGGTACTCACTGGGTCCGGTTGAAACTGTTTGGCTTCCTTCCCTTTGGGCGGCAGGCGATCGTGATTTCCAAGCCATCGCTGCCAAGTGGGTTTGCGATGCGAGACGCCGGCCACAGCGCACTCATTTCGGTGTGGGATCACCTCATCACGATTGAGCCGCACCCGGGCGGTTGCCTCTATCGCGATCAGGTTGAAGTCTCCGCGGGGGCCCTCACGCCGCTGACCTGGATGTTCGCACTGATCTTCTATCGTCACCGGCAACGGCGCTGGCGGCGCTTGGCAGCCGGTGGCTTCGACTACGGCGACGCCTAACGCCGCTTGCTGCGGACGAGCGCCGCGAGTGTAGTGGCTGTGGGTCCTCGGCGTGATCTTCTCTGAGGTTTGCCGAGGCCCCATAGCCCCACCTTACGGGAGCGCTCGCAGCAGAAGCACCTGATAGCGGGATCGATATGGAGGTCGATTGGTTGACTCAACTGCGCGTGAGCTTCGCGTCCTGGGCGTTCTCGTTGTCTTGGTCGCCGGCGCACTCAGCGGTGCTACAGAGTGGGCTGCGCATCGCGATTTGGCAGATGCCGACCGCCTCTCGCGTAGCGCAGATAGCGTCACTCGTGCGTCAGGACAGTATCATGGCGCCAACGCGAGGCGCACGCTCACCACGCGCTGGCACTGGACTGGACATGGCACCATCGGTGCGCTCGGGGTGCTTCTTGGGGTAGCGTTGATCGCCCTCCCCCGGAACTCACGGCGCTCCTGACAAGAGGCCGCACGTGCGACTCCGAGTAGCTTCCGCGACTCGTTGCCCTGCAGGAGCAGGGAACCGAGAGTCAGCGCATCCGCTTGCGGACAGCCATAACAGCGGCATCGCGAACGACGGTTGCTACTGACGCGGCCACCACACGATTGAAGCACGGCCTCGGCCCCCGCCGGTCGCACCGCAGCAGATCCACACGGTTAGGCCGGCCAACCAGCGTTGTGTATCGATCATGCTCGGCAGACAGCGGTGCGCTGTGAGCGCCTTCAGAATTCGTGGCAGCAGCACTGAGCGGATTCAACCGGTCGTCGAAGATCCGCAGCTTCAGCAGCGGACTGTCCCGCCGATTTGCTCGTTCCAAAAGCAACACGTTTCCGGGAGAGACGGGATGGGTAGGCAGCTTTCAGGACGCTGCATGGCCCGGTGACTCCTCGCTCCGAACGTGCCGGATCCCCACTTCCATCCGGGCGCACCGCTCCGCTTCGTTTTCCGGCTCTCCTGCGCAATGGGCGAGTCTGTCGACGCCGCCACGTCGCCCGGAATCCCTAACGAGGCATCCACCCCCATTGCTGCAATGCGCGCGTGATCCCGTCACGCAGTAGGCGCTGGCCTGGTGGGTAGTAGAATCCAAAGAAGTGCCCTCCGCCCGGCACTTCCACAAAGTCCGCGTGATTGCCTGCAGCCTGAAGCATCCTGGCGAAGCGATCGGCATCGGCAAACGCGCAGTACTTGTCATCCGACGCCTGAACGATGAGCATCGGCGGCAGACCGCTCGCGACGTGACTCATGGGCGAGGGCTGAATCACGCTGCCGTGCCGTGCGATCATCTTGCGTGTGTACGCATCTTCGGCGGGATTCGGACACGCACCGGTGACGATGACGCCCGCTGGGAAGCGTCGCGATTTCGCCGCCAGCGACGCCGGCACCGCACCGGTTGTCATGTCGACGCCCATCGTCGCCAGTTGCAGCGCGAGCAGTGACCCCGAGGAGAACCCGGCGACGCCGATTCGCGCAGTGTCAATGCCGAACGACGCGCCCGTGCGCACAGCCCACTGGTAGGCGCGCGCGGCATCGCTCAACGCGTCCGCGTCGTTGTCGAATCGCGCACCGGTTCGGAACTCGATCGCGAGGATCGTGACGCCGCGCTGTCGTAGCGCGGAGATAACACCCGGCGACTGATACCACGATCCGGTGGTGCCGGACCCCCCGTGAAACCAGAGCATCGCCGGGCGCTCGCCAGCGCTGTCGCCGGCCGTGGGTCGCATGACATGCACACGAAGAGGCACGCCGTCGACCTCGCGGTACACAGCGGACGGATACGCGGCCATTCGAGCCCGGTCCTCGTTCAGCATCGAGTCTACCTGCGACCGCTGGGAGGCGCTCGGCGACAGCGTGAGCCAGCGCTGATAGACGGAATCCACCCCGCGGCTGTCGTTTTCGTCCAGATGGGCAAAGAGCACACGAAACGCGGCTTCGCGTTGCAACGCCGGCTCGGGAAACAGCGAGCTCACCGCCGCAAACTCTGCGCGGAGCCATCGCGCGTCACCACGCTGCAGTGCCGGGGTCGTGGCCAGCAGGGTTCGTGCGCGTTCGTGTACGACGGCGGCGACCAGTTCGCGGTGCTCGGTGAGCGCCCACCAGCGCTCGTCGGCAAGCGACGCGCGGCGGAGGAGCTCCGGTACGGCAGGATCAACGGTGACGTCCGGGTCATCGGACTCACGCCACCGAAAGAAGGGATACATCACGCGCCCCCACGCATGGCGCAACTCGAGGCGCGCGCGCTCCCGGGCGCGAAAGGCGGTGTCAGCGCCGCGCACCAACGCCAGCGCGCGACGTTCGTGCTGCCACGCCGCCTGCCAGCGAATCCGAAACGTTTGCGGCGGCACCTGCCACAAGGCCGCGAAGGCCGCCGTCGAGAGGGCCGATGACTTCTGCAGATAGCGATTCACGTCCGCTGCCGTTCCGGCAAAGCGCGGCGCGCTATCGGCCTGCAGGATGACCGTGAGCTGCGAACGCGCCGGCAGGTACACTGTGAAGGGCGTGCCGCACGAGACCTCATGGGTGCCGGCCGCGATCGTATCGATGGTCACGAGACCACCGGCGCCACGCGACACCGTGCGCCCGTCGATGGCCACCGCATCACAGCGTCTGTCCGTACCCACGAGGCGAAGGCTGGCGCGCGGTACGCTTCCCGGCTGAGCGGCCAGCGTCGTTGCCAACAGATTCAACAACAGAAACCGAGACGTCATGGCCATACCATTAAGGGTGCGCTGCGCCGGAGTGACGGCTTTCGGACCTCGGGCACCCGCATTGGGTTCGAACGTTCGAGTGCGTGGGTGTTCCGGTAGCGAGAATGTCGAACTGCGGGGCGCGGTCGGCGGCGAACCCTCCGCTCAGAGCGCCAAAGCCTGCGGGTGTCGGACGTGGAATATGTCGCGCGCCGCCGAGGCAGCGTCGGGAATCTGCGCTCCCGGACCGGCACCCGCCACGCATAACTCCGTGAACCCCGCTGCCTGCCACGATTCCGTTGCGTGATGGGCTATTTCACGACAACATCCGCGTGGCGCCGGCCCAACGATGCTTGCCGCAGGCTGGCGGTTTGGCAGCTCGTTTCGCTCGCATCTTGTTGGATCGCTCGCGGCAGAAGCCCGCGTTTTCTGGCATCTCTTCCCTCTTTCGATGGGCTCTCCGCATGTTGATCGACCACACCACGTTGCCGGAGCGCGAACTGGCGCCCGGAATCTTCGCCCGCTTGATGCACGGCACGGGGGTCACGCTGATGCGCGTACGTCTCGAGCCGGGCGCGAGGTTGCCCAGACACGAGCACCCGCATGAACAGGTCACGACGGTGCTGCGCGGGCACTTGCAGCTGGTCGTTGGAGATACCGTGTGCGAGATGGGCCCTGGTTCGACCGTGTTCATTCCGGGTGGAACGCCGCACCATGCACTCGCGATCGAGTCGACTGACGTGATCGATATGTTCACGCCGGTACGTGAGGACTTACGGTAGGCCGAGTACCACTGCGAAATTCTCGAGTGCGTGGCCGAAGGCGATCGAGCGTTCGCCCCAACGCGCTTCTCGGACCGGCGCGTCGGGGTGTTATGCGGATTCCCGCCAACAGACAAGTCCGGTCACTGGTTGGGGGCAGTGTTGGTCCAGTTCGATGGCAATCACGATTGCGCCGCGCTTGCCGCAGGCGGGCGGCTTGGTAGCTCGCTTCGCTCGCATCCTGTTGGATCGCTCGCAAGAGAAGTCAGCGTTAGGCTCCCGGTAGACGAGGAGCATCGGCGAGTGAACTCCTTGGAACGGCCACAGTGGTCGCGGCGTACCCCTTAGCTCGGCCATCCGGCGTGGATGCTGGTGGACTTCATCCAAGAAGCTGGCATCGCGCGTGAACGCACGGTTGTCTGGAATGTTGTCCCTTGGTACATCGGCACCGGCACTCGTATTCGCGGCCCTTTTGGAACTTTGCATTGCAAAGTTCAGGCGCCGCTGGCGGAATGGGGGCGGCGCGTGGAGAATCCAGCCGATCATGCCGAACACGCCCTTCCTCCTCGTCAGCCCCAATAGCGCGGGATCCCGGTCCGGTGCTCGCCCCCGCGCCCTGGCGAGCGTCGCCCGTCACCGCCGCGCCGGGGTCGCGTGACGGGGCTGCAGCAGATGGCGGTCGGCGCCTTCTGGTTCAGCCTGATGAGCCTGACCGCGAAGCTCGCGGGGCGCCGGTTGCCCAGCCAGGAGCTGGTGCTGGTTCGGGCAGCGATGACGCTGGGGCTGAGCTGGTGGACGCTGCGGCGGGCCGGGCTCTCGATGTGGGGCGAGCCGCGACTGCAGCGCTTCCTCTGGCAGCGGGGCGTCCTCGGCTGCCTCGGGCTCACCTGCTTCTTCTACTCGCTGGTGCACCTGCCACTCAGCGACGCGACGCTGCTGCAGTACACGAACCCCATCTGGGCGGCCCTCCTCGCCGCCCTGCTGCTCGGCGAGCGGATCACCCGGCGCACGGCGCTGTGCCTGGTCGCCAGCGTGGTGGGCGTGGTGATGGTGGCGCGGCCGAGTGCACTCGGGGCACTCTGGGGCTCGGCCGTGGTGCCCCTGCCGCCGCTGGCGACGGCGGTCGCGCTTGTCGGGGCCGCCTGCAGCGCCGGCTCGTACGTCACGGTGCGCCGCATGGGGCGCGCCGAGGATCCGCGGCGCGTCGTCTTCTACCTGCCGCTCGTGACGGTACCCCTCACGTTGCCGTTCGCCCTGCCGGGCTGGGTGTGGCCGACGGCGCAGGAATGGCTGCTGCTCACGGCGATGTCGGTGGCGACGCAACTCGCGCAGACCTTCATGACGAAGGCGCTGCAGCGCGAGACGGCCGCGCGGGCGACCGCCGTCGGCTACCTGCAGCTGGTGTTCGCGGCGGTCTGGGGGGCGCTGGTGTTCGACGATCACCCGAGCGGCTGGAGCGTGGCGGGGGCCGCGATCATCGTGGCGAGCACGCTCCTCCTCGCCTTCCGGCGCAAGGCCCCGCCACGCGCCGAGGTGGTGGCGGCCGAACTGGCGGCGGCGAACGAGTGAGCGGCGCCATGGACGGTGAGCACCACGTGGATGCCCTGCGGGCCCGTCTGCAGGCCACGCTCGGATCCGCGCTCGAGGTCGGGGAGCGTCTCGGTCATGGCGGCTTCGCCACGGTCTACCGGGCCCGGGACCCCCGCCTCGAGCGGGACGTGGCGCTCAAGGTCGTCGACGTCGCGGGGCGTCTCGATGACGCGCAGGAAGCCGAGTTCCTGCACGAGGCCTCGCGAGTGGCGAGCGAGGTGGCCAGCGCGCTCGCGGCCGCCCACGCGAAGGGCATCGTGCATCGCGACGTCAAGCCGGCGAACATCCTGTTCGACGCCGACGGCCATGCGGTGGTGACGGACTTCGGGCTCGCGCTCGTGACGTCACGCTCGACGGCCGAGGCGATGGCGGATGGCTCGGGCACGCCGCACTACATGAGCCCGGAGCAGGCGCTCGGCGAAGCCGACGACGGCGTGTGCTACATGCTCTATCTGTACGCGAAGAACGACCAAGGGGATCTCACCGACCGGACGGCGAAGATGACGAGCGTGGCGGCGTTCGCGCCGTGATCACTCGTTGATCAGTCGTTGATCAGTCGTTGACTGACGACTGCCAACTTCCACTGAACACTGACAACTCCCCGCCCCCCGCGGGGAACTCGTCGTTATGCCACAACGGCCTCAATTCACGGCGTGCACGTGGTGCGCCGCGAACCACACCGCGGGGAGCGCGGCGCTCCACGCCAGCACGAAGCGATTGAGACCGAACAGCACGGCGGTCGCCACATGAAATGCAAGGGCCGCCGCCGTGTACGCATAGGCTGCGCTCGGCGAGAGCAGCGCCGCCGGTGCGGACAGCTCGAAGCACATCACGGCGAGGGAGAGCGGCTGCAGGAGCGCGCGGTGTCGTGGCATCCAGTGCGGCGCTGCATACGCGGGAACGGCGAGGAACGCCGCGAGCGCATCGCCCGTCCACCACTCGCGTTCGCGCACCTTCACCCACCCCGCGCGCAGGTAGGACAACAGGACCTGCGCGGCCACGAAGAGCACCGCGCCCTGCTGCACGATGGGGGGAACCGGCGCCGTGGCCACCGTGAGCGAAAGCAGCACCGTGAACAGCATGCCATCGCTGCCGCCGTTCATCGTGCCGCGCACGCGGACGGCGGTGTGCCATACGGTGCAGGCCAGTGCTGCTGCCGCCAGGCTCCCCATGGGATCGCGTCGGTCATCAAGCATCGCCGCAAGGAGGAGGAGCGTGGCGCTTGTGATCTGCACGATGGGAATGGCGCGCGTGATGGCGTCCGTCATGAGTGTGTGTCGCCATCCCCACCATCGCCGCAGCGTGGCGTCGCGCCACACTTCGCGCACCAGCCCGCCGGCCTGCAGTGCCTGCCACTCGAGGCCGACCACGATCATGGCCACGGCGGTCAACGCCTGCATGAGGCGGCAGACCCGTTCGAACTCCGCGAGACCGCCGCTCACGTAAGCGGTTCCGCGCTGTCGTAGAGCACGCGCCTCGTTGATGCGGCGGAGTCCATCGCATCGATGGCGACGACGCGCCACCGACATTCGCCATCATCGACTGCTGTGGCATCGCGCCAGCCTCTGACCGCCCGCTCCACCATGGCACCAACGAGCGCACGGGTCACCGGGTCGATGGTGCCATGCTCGCACTCCATCGCAAACCGGTCCACCACCGACTGTTGCGCCAGGTGCGCGGTGCCCGCGGGATGATAGAGCCACGCGCCCATGCTGCGGCGGGGAGCGCGCAGCACCGTGCGCCACGCTCCTCCCCCTGGCTGAGCCTCCAGCACGGGGACCTCACGCACGGCATCGAAGAACGCCCATGACGGAAAGAGCAGGCGGAGCAGCACAGGTGAGGGATGCCGGCGACTACATCGCGTTCGGACGACGGAACTCGCTCGCCTTGCGCTTGCCGAGCCGGTAGAGCATCACCGCGGCCCGTTCCGTCTGCATGTGCAGCGCGTTGAGGTTCACGCTCTCGTTGGGGGAGTGTGACCCGTTGCCGATGGCCCCGAGTCCTTCGAGCCCATCGATGAGCGGGGCCACGAAGCTGAGGTCGCCGGCGCCACGTCGCGCCGGGTCCGACGCCGTGAGGGCACCGAGGCCCAGCGACGCGCTCGCCCCGCTGTAGATCTCGAGCAGCGTCGTATTGCCGGCGGTCACGGCCATCGGCGGATAGCCTTCGTCGAAGGTGATCTCCGCTGTCGTGCCGGGCAGGTTGCGCCCCACGATCTCGCGCATCTTCGCCTGCGCGCGCGCGATCTGCGCCTGATCCATCGCCCGCAGATCACCCTGCACCCACGTGATCGGCGAAATGATGTTGGTCTTGCCAGCGAGGGTGGCCGACAGCGTCGTGGTGTCGTACTTCACCTCCGAGCCGCCGGCGATGGTGCCAGGGTTGTACGTGAGATTGGTCTCCGAGGCGAGCTCGCGTCGGAATTCGTCGAGGATGCGCGCCGCTTCGTAGATCGACCCGTAGGTCCCGCGAAACACGCCCGATGAATGCCCCTGACGACCGGTGACTTTGAGCGTCCATCCGCTCGCGGACCGGCGCCCCACGGTGGCTTCGGTGTACGAGCCACCCTCGAACGCGAGTGCCACGTCGCTTTCCTTTGCCGCATCGAGCAACGCTGCGCGCGCTTTGGAGAGGGGATCGCCGGGCATCTCTTCGTCGCCCGTCATCACCACGGTGATGTTGAGGCCCGGGAGCGCCCCGGTCTTCGCCAAGGCCTTGAGGGCATAGAGGATGATCACATCCCCACCCTTCATGTCGTTCGATCCCGCACCGCGGGCGATCGAATCGGTACGCTCGAATTTCTGGTTGGGTCCTTCGAACACCGTATCGAGGTGGCCGATGAGGAGCATGCGCGGGCTCCCCGGCTTCCCCTTGTGCGTCGCCACCAGATGCCCCGCACGCTTCATCTCGGCGGGCACCTCCACCCACCTGGTGGTGAAACCGAGCGAGTCGAGCGTGCCCATCACCAGGCGTCCGGCCTCGCGCACCCCTTGCACGTTGAGCGAGCCGCTGGGGATGTTCACCAACTTCTCCAGATAGGCCACCTGCGCCTCACGGGTGGCGGCGAGCTCGGCGCGAAGCCGCTGCTCGACCTTGTCGAGCGGCTGAGACTGGGCGGCCAGTGCCGCCGGAACAGCGGCGAGCGCGAGCAAGCTGCGAACGATGGGAACGGACACGAGGCGGTCACTCCATAAGCAGGGGTTCGGAAACATACGCTGCGCAGGGTGTTCGCGGTCATTATCCTCACGCCCTCGCGCCACCCCCAGCCTAAGCGATCCGATGAGCGTTTCGAACGCCCGTCCGACGGCGCTGCGCCAGTCACTTGAGGACGGCCCCGACACCCCGCCGCCCGGAACGACGCGCTGGCGAGGCCGGTGATTGCGCCGTATGCTCGACAGGCATCGGCCAAGCCCGATTGCAGTTCCTCTCCCGAGGGCGATCTCGACGACGTGCTCGGTGTGGAGCACTACGCTCGCAAGACCTTGGCGCCGCCGCCGTTCCAGCGCTTCACCTCTGGCTGCGGGGCCCTCGTGTTCTGGACGGGTCGCAAGCGGCTCGAACTCACCAGTGTGATGGAGAATCGCCAGTGATGACGCAGCGTAAGGCCCTCATTGTCGCCACCATGGTCGCGTGCGTGAACATGCTCGGCGCCGCGCGTGCGCACGCGCAGGCGTCTGCGCAACCGTCCGCGCAAGCGTCTGCGTCACCGGGGCGTCCCGGGCGCGTGGACATCACGAGCGTGGATAGCATCACACGCCTGCCGCTCGCGGGGGCGAGCGTGCGCCTCGTGTCGGTGTTCGATACGACGCTCGTGCACGACGCCACCCTCGATGCGAACGGACGCGCACGGGTGGACAGCCTGCTGGCCGGGCCGTGGATGCTCACCGCGCGCCACGCACGCCTCGATACGCTCGGTGTGGGCAGCGTGGCGGTGCCATTCACCGTGCGTGCCGGGCGCAGCGTGACCGTGCGCGCGGCGGTGCCGTCGGTCGGCACACTCGTCGCGCGCGTGTGCGGGAGCGCAGCCACCCCGGGCACCGGCTTTCTGTTCGGCACCGTGCGGCGGGCCGTGCGGACCAGCGCGTCGCCGCGCGCAGCAACAGCGGGCAGCGCCCTGCCGCTCAGCTCTCTGCCGCTCAGCGCCGGGCAGGTGACGGCGCAGTGGCCGGACCTGCGGATCGAAACGGGGCGTGTCGAACGCACCATCGTGACCACCGATGTGCCGGTGGGCGACAACGGCCGCTACGTGCTGTGCGGCGTTCCTGCCGAGACCATCATACGACTGCGCGCGGTGGGCGCCGAAGGGGCGAGCGGCGTCGCCACGTTCACGTCGCCGGCCACCGGCATTGTGCCGCGCGACCTGGTGCTGGGGCGTGCGGACACGGTGGTGACCACGCCGAGTGGCTCGCAGGCACCGGAGGACAGTGGCCTGGTGGACATCGTGCTGCGTGGTGCGGGTGGGGTGCGCGGCACGGTACAGACAGACGACGGACGTCCGCTCGCCAACGCCGTCGTCGGGTTGAGTGCGACCGGGCTCGAGACACGCACCGACAGTGCGGGGCGCTTCCTGCTCTCGGCCACACCCACCGGCACGTGGACGCTCGCCGTGCAGGCGCTCGGGTACGCACCGCGGCAGCAGTCGGTGGACCTCATTCCCAGTGACACGGTGGCGCTGGTGGTGGCGCTGGTGCGCGCGCAGGGCATGGATACGGTGCGGGTGCGTGCGGAAGCGATGGCGCGCACGGTGCTCGGGCGCAACCTCGCGGCCTTCGACGAGAGGCGGAAGATCGGATTCGGCAAGTTCCTGACGCAGGAAGACTTTGCAAAGGCTGAAGGCCGAAACATGCTGGATGTTCTCACCAGTCGAATCCCCGGGGTGCGCATCGCCAGCACCGACCGTCGGAGGCTGGTCTCGAGTCGTGGTGCCATCAGCCTTTCTCGGCGGGACTGTCCGATACGCGTGATCTTCGACGGGAGCCCCGACGCGGCACCGCTGGATTTGGACTCCATCCAGCCCTCAACGATCGCCGCCGCCGAGTACTATACGCCCGCGACCTTGCCGCAACAGTTCAATTTTCGCGGGAATGCGCCGTGCGGCACACTCCTGCTCTGGTCGCGCTGGTAGTGCGGTCGCCATGGTGTTCGACTTCCGTTCGTTCACCGTTC
>CAZNZG010000070.1:0-4262 GCA_964577455.1 uncultured Gemmatimonas sp.
ATCGGGGAAAGTTAGCGGAAGCCGGGAGGCGCGTGCCGGATGCGTGTCGGGCGGGATCCGGATGTGGGTCTTGCCAATGCGTATTGGCACCCCGATATTTTCCGCGTGCCATCCCTCCCTCAGGGGCGCCGCGTCACCATCCACGACGTCGCCGCCCGCGCCGGTGTCTCCCAGCCCACCGCGTCGCTCGTGTTGTCCAACCACCCGCGCGCTCGCGTCGCGGTCGCCACCAGGCAGCGCGTCCTCGACGCCGCGGCCGAGCTTGGCTATCGCCCCAACGTGGTGGCGCGCTCGCTCACCCAGCGCCGCTCGTTCGCGCTCGGCGTGATCGTCCCCGACGTGCGCAGTCCATTCGTTGCCGATGTGGTGGCGGGGGCGGAGCGGGTAGCCTCCGACGCCGGGTATGCCGTGCTGCTCTGCGATCAGACGGCGCGCGACATCACGCAGCACCTCGATGTCCTCCTCTCCCGGCAGGTGGATGGCGTCCTCATCGACGCGGCCGGCGCCTCGTTGCTGCCGCCCCAGGCGCTGCAGGGCACGCACGTGGTGCTGGTGGATGAGCCCAGCGAACGCTGGCCCGGGATCGCCACCGATGCGCTCGCCGCGGGGCAGCTTGCCGCCGAGCATCTGTTGTCGCTCGGGCACCGGGAGATCGGCTTCATCGGCCCCGCCTCCGACGTACACGCGTTCCGTATGCGCGAGCGTGGCTTCACCCGGGCGCTCCGCGCTGCGGGAGCCGCATGCACCTCCGACCATTGGCGGCGGGCCCCCGCCACGGCCGCAGGCGGGCGTGAAGCGATGCGTGCCATGCTCTCGCTGCGTGCGCGCCCCACGGCGGTGTTCTGCGCCAACGACCTGATGGCCATCGGTGCGGTGAAGCAGTGCCACACCGCTGGCCTCGACCTTCCCCGTGACATCTCCATCGTCGGTTGCGACGATATCGAACTGGCCCGCTACGTGACGCCCGAACTCACCACCATCGCCGTGCCGGCGCGCGAGCTGGGCGCCCGCGCGGCACGTCTGCTGCTGCAGTTGATCGAACGCTCCGTGCAGCGTGTTCCCACCTCACGGCCGCTGCCGGTGCGCCTCGTGGCGCGCGGCACCTCGGGGCTCGCCCCGCGGGCGGTGGCATGAACGCGCCCATGCTGCGAAGCGCCATCATCACCGGCACCGGGAGTGCCGTCCCCTCGCGCGTGGTCACCAATGCCGAACTCTCCGCCCTGCTGGGCGAAGACATCGCGCCCTTCGTGTCCGGTACCCTCGGCATCGAGCAGCGTCATTGGTGCACCGGGGACGAAAGCACCGCCGATCTCGCAGAGGAGGCCGCACGCGTGGCGATGGACGCGGCCGGCGTGACGGCCGACGACATCGACCTCCTGATCGTCGCCACCGATACCCCCGAGTACATCTCCCCCGCCACCTCGTCGGTGGTGCACGGGCGCCTCGGGCTGACCAAGGCGGGCACCTTCGATCTCAATGCCGGATGCGCCGGGTTCGTGACCGCTCTCGACACCGCGTGGAAGTACATCCGCGCCGACGAGCGGTACTCGCGGATTCTCGTGGTGGGCGCCTACGCGATGTCGAAGTATCTCGACCTGCACGACAAGAAGACGGTCACGATTTTTGCCGACGGCGCCGGCGCGGCGGTCGTGGAAGCCAGCGGGCACGACGGCATGCTGTCGTCGGAATTGTTCGCCGATGGGCGCTACTGCCATGGCATGGGGGTGTTCGCCGGCGGCACGCGTACACCGATCTCGCAGACCGTGCTCGATGCCGGACTGCAGAACAAGCTGCGCTTCGTGCAGAAGTATCCGGCGTCCGTCAACGAGGAGGGATGGCCGCGCATCGTGACATCGGTGCTCGCACGCGCCGGGTGCGTCCCCGACGACGTGAACCTCTGGCTCTGGACTCAGGTGAACCGCTCCACGATCGAGGTCGTGATGCGTGGCCTCGAGCTCCCGATGGAGCGGGCCCACACCATCATGCACAAGTGGGGGTACACGGGCTCGGCGTGCCTTCCTATGGCACTCGATGATGCGGTGCGCAGCGGACGACTGCACGATGGCGATCTGGTGGTGTTCACCGGCTCCGGGGCGGGGCTCGCCATGGGGTCGCTCGCCATGCGCTGGCAGAGTCGCTGACGGTACGGACCATGACGGCCTTCCACGATACGCCGCTCATTCACCGGTTCTTCGCACGCGCCGAGGCCACCCCCGACGTGCTCATGTTCGCCGTGTACCCCCGAGGTGCGGCGCGCCCCTCGGAGCGCATCACCTGGGGGGGCATGAGTGCCCGCGTACGTGCCATTGCCGCGGCGATGCTGCATGCCGGTGTACAGCCGGGCGATCGCGTGGCGGTCCTCGCGGGCAACCGGCCTGTCTGGCCAGCTGCGGACCTCACGATTCAGTCGCTCGGTGCCGTCGGCGTGGGCATCTATCCCTCGAGCACGCCCGAGCAGGTCGACGCCCTGTTGCGTGACAGCGGCGCCCAATGGCTGTTCACGGACAACCATAGCGAGGCGCTCCGGCTGGCGCTTTCGCCTCCGTCCGAGGTGTCGCTGCACACGATCGTCCTGGACGTGGACAACACGCTGGAACGGTCGCTGCCTGCGCCCATCGTGCCGTTGCACGTGTTTGCCGATGGCGGCGCCGCGCGGCTGTCGGCGGAGTCCAGCGTGGGCCTCGCGCTCGACGCGCGTCTGGACAACGTGCACGCCGACGACCTCGCGGCCTTGATCTACACCTCCGGCTCCACCGGCGAACCCAAGGGCGCGTGCATCTCGCATCGGTGCCTCGCCGCGTCGGCCGCATCCATCGCGGAGGCGCTGCACCTGCGCGAGGACGATCGGGCCGTAAGCTTCATGCCCTATTCGCATGCGGCCGAGCGCATCTTCGGGCAGTGTACGCGCATCCTCGTGGGGATGTCAGCGGCACTGATCGAGGAACCGTCGGAGCTCTTCAGTGTCGCCGCGCAGTTCGAACCCACCGTGTTTGGCGCGCTCCCCCGCATCTTCGAGCGCCTGTACGAAGCCGCCGAGGTGGCCCGCCGCGAGGGGCGCGATGCGCGGACCGCGATCACGGCGCGAATCGGGCCGGCGGTGCGGCTCGCCACGAGTGGTGGGGCGGCGTTGCCGGTCGCCGTTGCCGAAGCGCTCGACGCGCTTGGGGTGCGGATTCTGGGCGCCTATGGGCAGACGGAGCATTTGTGCGTGGCGATGAACCGACCGACGGGACCACGCTTCGATACGGTGGGGCCACCGATGCCGGGGACCGAAGTGCGGATTGACGAGAGCGGTGAGCTGTTGGTCCGGCGATCGGCGCTCACCTTCAGTGGCTACTGGCGGCGCCCCGCGGATACGGCCGCGGCCTTCAGCGCCGACGGCGAGTGGTTGCACACCGGAGATCTTGCCGAGCGCGCCGCCGACGGATCCCTGCGCATCACGGGGCGCATCAAGGAGCTCATGGCGCTGTCGACGGGGCGCAAGGTGGCGCCGCTGCCGATCGAAGCCGCACTCACGGCAACGCCGTTCATCGCGCATGCCGTCTGTCACGGTGAAGGGCGCAAGTACGTCACCGCGCTGCTGTCACTGCGCCGCACCCTGCTCGAGTCGTGGGCCGCCGAGCAGGGCATCACGACCGCCTGGCCCGCGCTGCTCGAGCATGATCGCGTGCACCAGTTGCTGCACGAGGCGGTAGGACGGGTGAACGAAGGCTTGGCTCGTACGGATCGCGTACAGCGATTTGCCGTCACACCCGACGAGTTCACGATGGACAGCGGACTGCTCACCCCCACCCTCAAGGTGGTGCGCACGGCCGTGGAGTCACGATACGCCAACCAGTTCGACGCGTTGTATTCCCCCCGCACTGATGGTAGCGCCTCAGTGCACCTCTTCTCGTAGTTCCCCTCCAGGAGGAGACCGCATGCAGTCCTTCATCCGTCGGTTCGCGTTCGCGCGGATCCTGATGGCTACCACAGCGCTCGCCGCCGCGCCCGCCGTGGCGGCAGCGCAGGCCGGGAGCCTCTCCGGGCTCGTCACCGACAGCGCCAAGACGCCGTTGCCCGGCACACAGGTCACCGTGGTCGGTACCCGCTTCGGCGCCACCTCGGGACTCGATGGCCGCTATCGCGTGGTCGGCGTGCCTGCCGGTACCTACACGATTCGCGTGCAGCGCATCGGTGCCGTGGCTCGCTCGTTCGAAGGGGTGACCATCACCGCCGATACGGACACCAAGCTCGATATCTCGTTGCAGGCCTCGGCGCTG
>CAZNZG010000070.1:4272-14369 GCA_964577455.1 uncultured Gemmatimonas sp.
GCGTCGCGTCGGGTGGAGAAGATCACCGATGCACCGGCTACCGTGACCCGCATCGATGCCGAGCAGATCCGCTACAGCGTGGGCAACTCGTTCACGGCCGCCCTCAAGGAAGTGAAGGGCGTGGACTTCGTGCAGACGGGCATCGCGGCGGCGGGCATCAATGCGCGTGGCTTCAACAGCGCGTTCAACAACCGCATGCTGCAGATGGAAGACAACCGCATCGCGGTGCTCCCCGAGAACGGGCTCCCCGTGGGCGTGTTCACGACCATTCCCAAGGTGGAC
Source organism: uncultured Gemmatimonas sp. (assembly GCA_964577455.1). Taxonomy (GTDB): domain Bacteria; phylum Gemmatimonadota; class Gemmatimonadetes; order Gemmatimonadales; family Gemmatimonadaceae; genus Gemmatimonas. The sequence goes on from CAZNZG010000070.1 coordinate 4,555, forward strand.
GTGGCCGGTGTGGAAGTGCTCGTGGGCCCGGGGGCGGCGCTCTACGGCCCCGATGCCTCCAACGGCGTGGTCACGCTGCTGAGCAAGGACCCCAAGCAGTACCGTGGGCTCACGATTGAGGCGTCGGCGGGTACCAACTCGAACCCCACGCGCTTCAACGACGAGCGGCCGGGAGCCGTGAGCTTCTCCAACCTCCAGTTCCGCTACGCGAACGTGTGGAAGAAGTTCGGCTACAAGGTGACGGGTGAGCGCATCTTCGCGCAGGACTGGCAGAACAACAACACCTACGCCGCCGCGGTCGCCGGTGGCCCGCTGTCGCAGGAGCGCGGGGCCGACTGGAGCACCGGGTACACGCGCGGTGGCGCCGCGCTGGTGTACTACTTCGACAACGGGGCGCGCCTCGAATACCAGGGCGGGGCCAGCAACAGCAATGGTATCGGCGTGACGAGCGCCGGCCGCAACCAGCTGCGCAACTGGGGCTACTGGAACCAGCAGGTGCGCTTCACGTCGGACCACTGGTTCGCGCAGGCGTACGCCACGCGCTCCACGTCGGGACAGACGTTCGCCCTCAACGGCTTCTCGCAGAACCGCAACGCGCCGCGCTTCGCCACGCTTGGTGACGATTCGGTCAGGGCCCTCTCGGGCTTCCCCGCCGACGGCCGACTCCGCGCGGCCGAGGTGCAGTACAACCGCACCTTCCCGGCGCTCCTGAACACGCGCGTGATTGCAGGGACGCAGTATCGCCAGGACATCGTGAGCTCGAAGCGCGTGTGGCTCACCGACGCGCTCACGGGTGAAGACATCCAGATGACGCAGATCGGGGCGTACGCACAGACCGAGACGCCGCTGTCGAGCAACACGAAGCTCGTGCTTGGCGGCCGCTACGACAATCCCGAGTTCTACGATCCCCAGTTCAGCCCCAAGGCCGCGCTGCTCGTCTCGCCGACGGAGAACAGCACCTTCCGCCTGACGTTCAACCGCGCGTTCAAGTCGCCCACCACGCTCCAGACGAACTTCTTCTTCCGCGACTTCAGCCCGGGGGTCGGCGTGTTCGGCAACCGTGATGGCATCACGGTGAAAAACGCGGCGGGTACGGTGCTGCGTACGCTCGCCCCGGTCGTTCCCGAAGTGAACAATACGATCGAGCTTGGCTACAAGGGTGTGCTGAAGGATCGGTTCTACCTCGACGTGGCGGGCTACGTGGCGCGCTACAAGTCGTTCCTCAGCCCGCTCGTCGTGGTGGCCAATCCGTTCGCGGGGACGTTCGCCTTCAACAGCCGTACCGACACCAAGTTCACCAACGCCGCGGGCGGCGAGCAGATTGCGCTCACGTACTACAACCTCGGTGAAGCCACGCTGTCGGGTATCGATGCCGGTTGGCGCTACGTGGTGAACGACAAGGTCAACTGGACCGGTACGGCCAGCGTGCTCAAGCTCGATTCGATCATCCAGCGCCCGGGCGACCCGCTCGAAGCGACGGCGCTCAACAGCCCGCAGGTCAAGGCCACCACCGGCATGGACGTCCGTGACCTCAAGTGGGATGGTTTCGGCGGCTTTACGCTGCGCTTCGTGAAGGACTACCAGTTCCTCTCGGGCGTGCACAACGGTCGCATTCCCGGCTTCGTGGCCTTCGACTTCAACGTGGGGCGCAAGCTCAACAACAACACCACGATCAACCTCTCGGTGCAGAATGCGTTCGCCTGCACGAGCGGAACGACCACACCGCCGCTGTTCCTCAACGCGGCGCTGCCGGCCACCTACCGTCGCGGCTGGGGCTGCGGTCTCGGTCGCCGGCACATCGAGCTGCTCAACATGCCGGCCATGGGCTCGATGGCGTTCTTCGGCATTCGCTACGACCGGTGAACGCCGCGCTCACGCTGATGCTCGTGGGTGCGTTCGCTGCGGGGGCCGTCATGGCTCCCGTGGCGAACGTCGTATCTTCTTCGCCATCGAGGACAGGCGTGATGAATCGGAGTGCCGAGATGTCGGGGGCGCTGGTCGAGGTGATCACCGGCCAGTACACCGGCCCGGAGGGCACGCGGTCATGGCGGCTGGCCATTCCCGCCGGTGGCGGAAGCAACCGGCCCGTGATCGTGATGCTGCACGGCTGCCTGCAGGATGCGGCCGATCTCGCACGCGGGTCGCAGTTTGATGCCGCAGCGGAGCGGTTCGGGGCGTTGGTGCTGTATCCCGAGCAGCCCGTCTCGGCCAATCTGCGGAAATGCTGGAACTGGTTCGATGAGGCGCACCAGCAGCGAGGTCGCGGTGAACCCGCGCTGCTGGCCGCGCTCGTGAAGGAGGTGGTGGCGCAGCATCAGGGCGATCCCTCGCGCGTGCATCTCGTGGGAATCTCCGCCGGCGCCGCCATGGCCACGCTGCTCACGGTGGCCTATCCGGAGCAGTTTGCATCGCTCACATCGATCGCGGGGATCGGGTGGCGCGCGGCGCCCAATGTGGGACGGGCACTGGCGGTCATGCAGCAGGGCGCCGGCGACATGCTGCCGGGCGGTGCGGCGTTGATCGCCGCCATGGGCGAGCGCGCCCGGGCCGTGCCGGTGTTGGTGGTGCACGGTGTGGCCGACAACGTCGTGAACGTGCGCAACGCGCGCGAAACGGTGCAGCAGTTCGTGCAGCTGCACGATCAGCTGGCCGCCGCTCAGGGGGGAACGGCACTGCGCGACACCGCGCTCGCCGAAGCGACCGAGCATGGCTATCGCGTGCAGGAAACGCAGTGGCGTGATGCCGCCGGCGCGGCACAGGTCACCCTGCTCACGGTGGAGCAGCTGGGCCACGCCTTTCCCTTCGGGGCCAGCGCGGGCACCTTTACCGACGCGAACGGTCCTGATCTGCTGGCGCGCGTTGCGGCGCGACTTTCGCGCCGTCCCTGAACCATCGTACAGGCATCGCTTCATGTCTGCAGTCGTCGTGCCGGAACTGTTCGACCCCGTCGCGTGGTGGGCACGCGTGGACGGTGAGCGTACCGCCATCGTGGACGCGTCGACCGGTGCGCGGCACAGCTATCACGCACTGCACGCGCACGCGGAGCAGTGGCACGGTGTGCTGGCACACCTCGGGGTGCGCCCCGGCGACCGGGTGGGCATTCTTGCGCAGAACCGGTACGAATTCGTGCCGCTCTTCTTCGCCTGCATCCGTCGCGGGGCGATCCTCGTACCGCTCAACTGGCGGTTGTCGGCGCCGGAGCTTGCGCGTGTGCTGGCGGATGCCGGCCCGGTCACGCTGTTCGGGGAAGACGCGTTTCGCGCGCTGACGGAGGACGCGGTGCGCACGCTCGATCAGCCGCCGCGCTGGATCGATCTCGATCACGAGGCGCCGTCGTTGCTGCGCCAGGCGATGGACGGGCGGCCTCCCGCCAGCCCTGAGCGAACCGCGAACGACACGACGATGCTCCTCTACACGTCGGGGAGCACGGGCACGCCCAAGGGGGTCATGCTCCCGCATCGCCAGCTGCTCTGGAACGCGGTGGCCACGACGACCGGCTGGGCGCTTGGCCCCGACGACATCGCTCCGTCGGCCACCCCGTTCTTTCACACCGGGGGGTGGCATGTCTTCACCACCCCCATGCTCTATCGCGGGGGCACGGTGGTCCTGATGGGCGCCTTCGATCCGGCGGCGTATCTGCGCACGCTCGAAGAGTACGCCCTCACGATCACCTTCGGGGTGCCCACGCAGTTCGACCTGTTGCAGCAGGCGGCCGACTGGGGGCGTCCGCTGCCTCGGCTGCGCACGTTCATATCGGGTGGGGCGCCGTGTCCGCAGCGCACCAAGGATGCCGTGCGCGCTGCCGGGTACCGTTTCCGTGAGGGCTACGGCCTCACGGAGTGTGGGCCGAACTGCTTCGCTACCACCGATCGCACGGCCATCGAGCGCGAAGGCACCGTCGGATGGCCGGTCCCGTTCCTGGAGATGCGCCTGCGCGACGAGGGCGGTCGCATCGTGGACACGGATGACGTGGGGGAGCTCGAGTTGCGCGGGCCGCAACTCTTTACGGGGTACTTCAACGCGCCCGAGCGGACTGCCGAGGTGATGACCGCCGATGGCTGGCTCCGCACCGGTGATCTCGCGAGCGCCGATGCCGACGGTGTGTACCGCATTCGCGGACGGCGCAAGGAGATGTTCATCTCGGGTGGCGAGAATGTATTCCCGGGCGAAGTGGAAGCGGCCCTGCTGGATTGTCCGGGCGTAGCCGAGGCGACGGTTGTCGGCGTTCCCGATCCCAAGTGGGGCGAAGTGGGGTGTGCCGTGGTCGTGCCGCGTTCCGCCGAACTGCACGCCGACGCGCTGCTGGTTCAGGCGCGTGAACGACTGGCCGGCTACAAGGTGCCGCGCGCCGTGCTCTTCGTGGAGACCATCCCCAAGCTCGGCTCCGGCAAGGTGGACCGGCGCGCCGTGCATGCCCTGGTGGCTGCCGCGCAGGCACATGGCCGCACCGCGGGGCGCACGTCCACGTGATCGGCTGGTGAAGGCGCGATGACACCGTTCGGCAGTGGGGCACCCCGCACCAAGGGCGCGGCGCTTCAGAGTACCCTGGCGTTTCTGCGCAGCCAGTTCGGCGAGGCCGTCACGCAGCAGGTCCTCGCCGGTCTCTCGGCGGCGGATCACGAAGCGCTCGCGGCGCTCACGCCCACCGACGAGGTACCGTATGCGATGATGGTGCGCGTGTGGAACGCTGCCGATGCCGTGATGCGCGTGCGTGAGGACGGTGCGGACTGGGCCGAGCGTGCGGGTGAGGCGTCGATCGGCGGCTATGGGGTGCAGTTGTACGGTGGCATTCTCCGCAAGCCTACACCTCTCGAGTTCCTCACGCAGAGCATCTCGCTCTTCCGGCTGTACTACCAGCCTGGTGACATGGTCGTGGTGGAGAATACCCAGGGGCGGGCCGTGCTCCGGCTGGTCGGGTTCGACCCGGTCACCACGATCTTCTGCCGGCGGCTCTCCGGTGGGTTACGTGAGGCGGTAGCCCTCGCCGGTGGCGAACAGGCCCGGGTGCGGCATGTGCGATGTTGCATCGAGGGGGACGCCTTCTGCGAATGGGAGCTGCAGTGGACCACCGACGCGGCTCTGGCGCCGGGCGCGTGACCTAGCGAGCATTGGGGCATGTCTGCGCCCCTGCGCCTGTCGCCCCGCCCATGACCGGCCCCCGTCGCTCCTCCAAAGCGGCCACCAGGCCCGCCCGCAAGGCCGACGTTGCTCCCACGCTCGCTCCCACGCAACTCGATCTCTTCCCTGTGAAGCCGGTCGTGGACGTGCTGGACGCGCGCGCCGTGGTGGGGCCGCGTACCGGTGTGGAGCATCTCGTGCGCGTGCGCCTCCGGCCCAACGACGCGCCGCATCTCATCTTTCACGATCGGCACGGCTGGTACTGCGAATCGCATGGGCCTGCCTGCCACGCGGTCTCACTGGCCCGCGAGGAGATTCGCGGGCAGGAGCTTCGCGGGGAGGACGACCACTCACAATTCGGCCTGAATGATGGTGCACGCTGAATCGACCGATCCACTGTTCGTGCCCACGACGCAGGACATCGAGGCAACGCGGCTCTGGCAGTTCTTGCGCGCGCTCAGGGAACGCGGTGTGGTTCCCGCGTCGGTGACCGACGCGCATCAGTTGCAGGAGTGGTCGGTTCAGGAGCTCGAGACGTTCTGGGCGGAGCTCTGGCGGGCGGCCGACATCCTCGCCGATGGCCCGGGTGATCCGGCGGCACCGTGGCGCGCCGTGCTGGAGCAGGGAGAGGCGATGCGCCCGCCGCACCGGAACGGTGACGAGTGGGAAGGACCGCGCTGGTTCACCGGCACGCAGCTCAATTTCGCCGAGCATCTGCTGCGCCGACGCGACGACGCGACGGCGCTGATCGCGTGGAACGAGCACGGTGAGCAGACGCGCATCAGCTACGCGGAGCTCGTCGTGCGAGTGGCCCGGTGCCGCGCGGCCCTCGAGGCCTGCGGGGTCGGGCAGGGGGACCGCGTGGCCGGCTGGATGCCCAACCTGCCCGAGACCGTCATCGTGATGCTCGCCACGGCATCGCTCGGGGCCACGTGGTCGAGCTGCTCACCGGACTTCGGTACGAAGGGCGTGCTCGACCGCTTTGGGCAGATCGCACCCACGGTACTCGTGGCCGCCGATGGGTACTGGTACGCCGGAAAGCAGGTGGACTGCCTCACCCGCCTCCGCGAGATTGCGGCATCGCTGCCCTCCCTGCGCGCCGTCTGGGTGGTGCCCTACGCCAGCGACCAGCCGTCGCTCGGCGGGATTGCGCACGCCGAGCGATTCGACACGGTGCTCGCGCGGTACGCCGACGTGCGCGAGCCGCAGTTCGTCCGGCTGCCGTTCGATCATCCCCTGTACATCCTGTACTCGAGCGGTACCACGGGGTTGCCCAAGTGCATGGTGCACGGTGCGGGGGGCACGCTGTTGCAGCACTGGAAGGAGCTGGCGCTGCACACCGATGTGCACGCGACGGATGTGCTCTTCTACTTCACCACCTGCGGGTGGATGATGTGGAACTGGCTCGTCTCGGGACTGGCGCTTGGCAGCACGCTGGTGCTGTACGATGGCTCCCCGATGCCGCCCGCCGAGCCGTCGCTCCTGTGGCGCATGGCGGAGGAGACGGGCATCACCGTGTTTGGTACGAGTGCCAAGTATCTCGCCATGCTGGAGAAGGACGGGATCGTACCACGGGAGATCGCCAACCTGTCGGCGCTGCGCACGATTCTGTCCACCGGCAGTCCGCTTGCCGCGCACAGCTACGATTTCGTGTACCGCGCCATCGCGCCGCGCGTGAGGCTGTGCAGCATCAGTGGCGGCACCGACATCGTGAGCTGCTTCGCCCTTGGTGATCCGACCGGTCCCGTGTATCGCGGTGAGTTGCAGCTGCGCGGGCTCGGGATGGCGGTCGATGTGTTCGGTGACCACGGGGGGCCGTGCCGTGGTGAACCCGGCGAACTGGTGTGCACCCGCCCGTTTCCCAGCATGCCGGTGGCGTTCTGGAATGATCCCACGGGCGCGCTCTATCGCGCCGCCTACTTCGAGCAGATCCCCGGTGTCTGGCGGCATGGGGACTGGGCGGAGATCACGGCGCACGATGGACTGGTCATCCACGGCCGCAGCGATGCCACGCTCAATCCGGGCGGCGTGCGCATCGGGACCGCGGAGATCTACCGTCAGGTGGAGCAGATCCCCGAGATCGTGGAGTCGCTGGTGGTGGAGCAGACGGTAGGGGAGGCGGCCGGCACCGACTCGCGCATCGTGCTTTTCGTTCGGCTCAGGGCCGGGGAGCAGCTGAACGAGGCGCTGGAGCGGGCCATTCGTATCCGCATCCGTGAGCATACGAGTCCGCATCACGTGCCACGGGTCATCGTCTCGGTTCCGGACATTCCCCGCACGATCAGCGGCAAGATCACCGAGTTGGCGGTGCGTGAGGTCATCCACGGCCGGCCGGTGCGCAATGTGGACGCCTTGGCGAACCCGCAGGCGCTCGAACATTTTCGGAATCGTCCCGAGTTGCAGATGCCTCCCTCCGCCCCGTGACCATGTCCATCCTGTCGAGCCGTCCGTTGATGCGGGGCATGCTCCTGGCCGCCGGCCTCCTCGTGTCGGGCGCCGCCCTGCCGGCACAGGCCGCCCGGACGGCCGATCGCCCGGCGCCCGCCGTCCAGCCCAAGGGGCCCCGCACCGGGGGCAGCATGATCGACATCAACCGGGCCACCGCTGCCGAGCTCGAGGCGATCCCCGGCATCGGCAAGGTCTATGCAGCGAAGATCATCGCCGGCCGCCCCTACAGCACCAAGGCAGGGCTCGTGCAGAAGAACATTCTGAGCGCGGCGCTGTACGAAAAGATCAAGGATCGGATCATCGCCAAGCAGTAACCCTGTCGATAGCTTTCGGGCATGTTCTTCTCCCCGCCGGCGGAGGATCAGCGGCAGCGCGCGTGGATTGGCGCGTTGCCCCGGTCCCACATCTGAAAGTCGTGAGGTCGCTGTACTCCGCGTGACGTCCGGTCAGGGCGCACGCGTGTCCGCGTTGTTTCCCTCATCACGATTTCCACGGCAGGTGTACGCATGGCTACGCTCACGCTCCCCGAAACGGCGGCCGAACAGGACGCATTTCCCATCAACGGGACCGACTACGTCGAGTTCTACGTTGGCAACGCCAAGCAGGCGAGTCACTACTACCGCTCGGCGTTCGGTTACTCGCTGGTGGCCTATCGTGGCCCCGAAACCGGTGTGCGTGACCGCGCCAGCTACCTGATGCAGCAGGGGAAGATCCGGCTCGTGCTCACCACGCCGCTGGCCCCCGAATCGGCGATCGCCCAGCACGTGCACCTGCACGGCGATGGGGTGAAGGACTATGCCCTGTGGGTGGACGACGCACGCCTCGCGTACGAGACGGCGCTGGCTCGCGGCGCCATCGCCGTACAGGCGCCGCAGGTGCTGCAGGATGAGCATGGCGAGGTGGTGATCGCCGCCATCGGCACCTACGGCGACACCATCCATTCGCTCGTGGAGCGCCGCAACTACCGTGGCGTGTTCCTGCCGGGCTTCGTGCCGGTCACGCCGCACTACCAGCCGGCCGACGTGGGGCTCAAGTATGTCGACCACTGCGTGGGCAACGTGGAGCTCGGCAAGATGAACGAGTGGGTGGCGTACTACGCCAACGTGCTCGGGTTCCGCAATCTCATCACCTTCGACGACAGCGACATCAGCACCGAGTACTCGTCGCTCATGTCGAAGGTCATGGCCAACGGCAACGACAAGATCAAGTTCCCCATCAACGAGCCGGCGTCGGGGAAGAAGAAGTCGCAGATCGAAGAGTACCTCGACTTCTATCGCGGACCCGGCGCGCAGCATCTTGCCCTTGCCACCGACGACATTCTCACGACGGTGAGCGCGCTGCGCGACCGCGGTGTGGAGTTCCTGTCCATCCCCACGTCGTACTACGACGAACTGCAGGAACGCGTGGGCAAGATCGATGAGCCCGTCGAGGTGCTCGAGAAGCTCGTCATCCTCGTGGATCGCGACCCCGACGGCTATCTGCTGCAGATCTTCACGAAGCCGGTGGAAGACCGCCCCACGCTCTTCTTCGAGATCATTCAGCGCAAGGGAGCCACCAGCTTCGGCAAGGGCAACTTCAAGGCGCTCTTCGAGAGCATCGAGCGCGAGCAGGAGCGTCGCGGCAACCTCTAGGCTGGCCTCTCACTTCTCCCGCATCCACACCCGACGCCATGCCCATCTATCACCAACTCGGCTCCATCCCACGCAAGCGCCACATCGTCTTCCGTCGCCCCGACGGCGGCCTCTACGCCGAAGAGCTCATGGGGCACGAAGGGTTCGTCGGCACTTCGTCGCTGCTCTATCACACGCATCCGCCCACCACGTACCTCTCCGCGCGCAAGGTCCGCGACTGTGCCTGGGTGGAAGACAAGGAGACGTCGCTCCGGCATCGCCACTTCCTCACGTCGCGCGCGAAGAAGGGCGGATCGGCGTCGCTCGATCGCCTGCCGCTGCTGTTCAACAGCGACATCGGCATGTCGTACGTGGAGCCCGACGCCACCGATACGCACTTCTATCGCAACTCCCAGGCGGACGAAGTGGTGTACGTGGTCGAGGGGCACGGCGTGCTCGAGTCGGTGTTTGGTGACCTGCCGTACAAGCCCGGCGATTACGTGGTCATCCACCGCAACATCACGCACCGCTGGCGTCTCGATCTGGCGCAGGGGGCGACCAAGCTGCTGGTGATGGAGAGCCGCGGCCATGTGCGTACCCCCAAGCGCTACCGCAACGAGTTCGGCCAGATGCTCGAGG
>CAZNZG010000071.1:0-14166 GCA_964577455.1 uncultured Gemmatimonas sp.
TGCGGAAGCGTTAGCGGCGGAAGCGTTAGCGGCGGAAGCGTTAGCGGCGGAAGCGCGAGCGACGGGCGCACCAGGCGCTCGCCGGCATCACGCCACCAGTTCGAGACGGCTCACGGCAACGTCGGCATCGAATGCCACCTCGGCTGCCACGATGCCGATGCGCTGCAGGCGCGTGACGTCCAGCGGCTCCGCGAGGGATACGGCGCGGAAGGCCGACCACGGCAGGTACACATCGTGCCACGCGGGCCGCACCTCGAGGGGCGCGCCATAGTACTGCCAGGGGGCGCGGGTGTCGGCAGTACGCAGGTGCACGAAGTAGCTGCCCGGCGTCCCACAGACCCGTAGCTGCAGGCCGCTGAACACCGCGGCGTTCAGGGTGCCGTCAGCGAACGGGCGCGCCACCTGAATGAACCCCCCGTTGCGCTCGAGCGACACATGCCCGGTCAGCCGCAGGGCCTGCTCACCCTGCACCTCGAGCAGTGAGGCCTTCGCCACGCTCACGCCGCCCATCACGCGGTCGGTGAAGGCGCTCCACTCGCGCGCCACCCGATTGCTGTCGCGGAAATCATCGAGCAGCAGAATCACGGGCCCCTCATCTGAACACGGCGATGTCGTCCATCGACTTGCGGGTGAGCGCCGGTACGCGGGCTTCGACCGCGGGATAGCCGACGGGCATCACCAGAAAGGCCTTCTCGTTGGCCGGTCGCTCCAGCAGTTCACCGAGAAACCCCATGGGGCTCGGCGTGTGGGTGAGCGTCACCAGCCCCATCGTGTGAACCGCCGTGATGAACATCCCCGCGGCGATGCCGCAACTTTCCTGCGTGTAGTAGAAGGTCCGTCGGCTGCCATCAGCGTTGATGCCGTAGCTCTGCCGGAACAGCACCACCACCCACGGTGCGTCGGTCAGATGCGTTTTCACCTCGTCGGTTCCCAGCGGCTCGAGCGCCGCGCGCCACTCTGGGGTGATCCGTTCCGCGTAGAACCGCCGCTCTTCGTCTTCGGCGGCCTCGCGCATACGCTGCTTCAGCGTCGGATCGGAAACCGCCACGAAGGTCCACGGCTGCTGATGCGCGCCGCTGGGAGCGGTCCCCGCTGCGGCGATGGCCTGCTCGATCCACCCGCGCGGAACCGACTCGGTGGAGAAATGTCGGGTGGTCCGGCGGGCGTCCATGTGGCGGGCAAAGGCAGCACCGCGGCGGATGGACTCTTCGGCGGAGAGACGCTCGTGCTGGAGCGGAACGAATGATGGCATGCCGCATGATACCGCATAGAATTCGGGCATGCATCCACCGCTCACGCACATCGAAGTTCGCCTGCTCGGCTCGCTGATCGAAAAGGCCGCCACCACGCCCGATACCTATCCGCTCACCTTGAGTGCCCTCGTCGCCGCCTGCAACCAGCTCACCAATCGTGAGCCGGTCATGCAACTCGACGAAGAGCAGCTCACCGACGCCATCGTCACGCTGCGCCGGCGGAGCCTGCTGCGCGCCATTCAGCCGGCTGGGTCGCGCGTGACCAAGTATCAGCATCTGCTGCACGAGGCCCTCGACCTCGACGCACGCGAGCTGGCGCTCATGGCCGTACTGATGCTGCGCGGACCGCAGACGGTCGGCGAACTGCACAGTCGGACGGCGCGCCTTGCGCACTTCGAGAATGGCGAGGCCCTTGAACTGGTCCTCGATCGTCTCGTGGCGCGTGACTCGGGATCGCTGGTCGTCCGGCTGCCGAAGCGTCCCGGTCAGAAAGAGGCGCGCTACGCGCAGTTGCTGGGCGGCGAGGTCACCGATGCGTTGCCAGAGCCAGCGGCGGCGGTCTCGTCGCGTGCGATGTTGGGTGGAGCACTGTCCCACCAGTCACCGAACCAACTCGACGCGCGCATCCGTCAGCTTGAGGAGGAGCTGGCGGCGCTGCGCGCCGAGTTCGCCGAACTCAAGGCGCAGCTCGGTGCCTGACCCGGCCTGACCGGCGCGCCGAGTGCGATGCCCGTCAGATCGAGTCGAAGATCTTCACCTGCTTCCAGAGCGGCTTGCAGCTGCTCACGAATGCCTGATGCGTCGGGTCCACCTGATAGGCGTCGTGGGCCGCCATGTCCTCGAACGCGAGCACCAGGGCCCACGAGTAGCTGCGGTCGATCACCGGGCGATCGGTGTCGGCCGGCTTGCCGATCCAGCAGTGCGTGGCACTGGGAATCGTCGAGAGCGTGTGAAGGGTCTGCTCGAAGGTCTGGTGCTCCTCGGGCGAGAGATCGTCCCGGAGCCAGAAGTACACGGCGTGAACCAGCATGGGTGCGTATGGTCGGTGAAGCGGGGTGGATGACTGGCCGACCAGGCGTCGGCGGGGCGTATTCAAAGCTACTGCGGTGGACCCCGGTTCAGGTCGTGCCGAGTGTCCGCAGCAGCTCTGCCCCCTCGCGCTTCCGCACGTCATCGCCCGGCTCCTGCGGCTGCAGTGAGGGAAGCTGCTGCAGCAGCGCGCGCGCCTCGGCCCGCCGGTCGTTCGCGATCAGCGCACGCGCATAGTCCAGCTGGAACATCACGAAGCCAGGGCGTAACTCACTGGCGCGCTTGAGGTGGACCGCCGCCTCGGCGGCGTTGCCGAAGCCCAGCCCCAGTGGCATGCGGAGAGGCCGTGGCGTTTCCGACAGCTTGAGGTGCGTACGGCCGAGGATGTAGTGCGCCGAGGCGAGCGTCATTGGTGGCACACCGCGCATGGCGATCACCTTTTCGGCGTCTTCCTTGGCCTGCAGCACATAATCGGCGGCATCGAGCACGCCGGAGAAGAGGGCTACCTTCCCGTTGGCCGCCGCACGGCGGAGGTACCCATCGGGGGCGGCCCCGTTGGCCTTGATGGCGCGTTCGGCCAGCGTGAGGGCATCGCGGTACAGCTTGTCCTGCGCCTTGCTCTTCTCGGGCTGGGCATCACCCTGCAGAAGGCGCACACGCGATGCGCGCCACAACACCTCGTAGTCCTTCGGCGACGAGGCGAGCGCCTGATCGACCTGCGTCACGGCGGGGGCCACCTGGTTGGCCGCCAGCAGGGTGTCGACCCTGGCGATCGGCTGCGCAGCCGCAGCAGCCGGCAGCGCTGCGAGCGAAAGGCTGAGCGACAGGCTGACGGCCGGGGTCAGGAGCCGTTCCGTGATGGTGAATGCACGCATCTGAGTGATGGTTGAGTTTGCCGACAACGGCAGTCAGGATTATACCTGAGTTTGCTCAACCACCTCATGCCGTGCAAGCACCGCTCCCGCCTCTATGAACTCCCGCCTCTGCATCGCCGCGGCCGTCGCCGTCGCCAGTATCCTCCCGTGTGAGCTGAGCGCCCAGCGCGAGCGACTGATCGTTCGCACGGAGCGCTTCGGCGCCACGCCGGTCACCGTGCCCGCCGGTACGGCCATGAACGACGAACACGCGCAGCAGGCCGCGCAGATCACGCTCGCGCACCGGCTTGTGCGGCAGCAGGGGAGTACGGTGATCATGCTGGGGGCACAGTGGCGCGGTGTCCACGCCGATCTCCCCCGAACGGCGTTCGGCGGATTGACCGGTCCGGGCGAGCGCACCACGCTTCATGTGGCCACCGCCGACCTGATGCTGCTCCGTACGACTGGGGCGAAGCACACGCTTGTGGGGGTGCTGCGCCCCGGCCTGTATGGCAACGGCTTCCGTGTGGAGGGGGCCGCCTTCGTGGACCGGATCGTGTCTCCGCGCACCACGATCGGCGCCGGCCTGTCGTATGCATCGAGCTTCGGACAACTGCTCCCCATTCCGGTCGTGCACGTGGTGGCGCGCCCGTCGCGCCGCATCCTCGTGGATGCACTACTCCCGGCGCGTGGCGATGTGTGGTGGATGCCGCGCAAGGGATTGGATCTCGGGGTGAGTGCCGCGCTCGCTGGTGCGCAGTATGGGCTCACCGATGCGCAGCGTCGCAACGGGGCCGACGCGCTGTGGCTCGCGAACGCCACGCTTGGCCCGCAGCTTCGGTGGGCTCCACGCGGAGGCAAGGTGCAGGTCACGGCCGAGGGGGGCATGACGGTGGTGCGGCGCCTCGAATACGTGCGCGACGGGCGCAGCATCACCGATCTCGCCCCGGGGAACGTGCCCTACGCGCGACTGGGTGTGCAGCGGCTGTTCTAGACGTGGGCGGTGGTGTTCATCGTGGCGCCCGCCGCCTGACCGGCGGCACGCCCGGTGACCCATGCCCAGAGAAAGTTGTACCCACCGATGGGCCCGAAGCAGTCGAGCACCTCGCCGCACAGATAGAGCCCGTCCTGCATTCGGCTCTGCATGCTGCGTGGATCGATCTCCGACAGCGGCACGCCACCACCCATGACTTCGGCTTTCTTGTAGCCTTCGTCGCCCGACCAGGGCAGGGGACCGCGTACCAGCACATCCAGCAAACGCCGGCGTTCATCGCGCGTGAGCTCCGCGAGCTTGCGGGCGGGATCCACGTTGGCCTGCCGCATGAGCACGTCGGCAAGGCGATCGGGGAGTTCGCCCCGAATTGCCGTGGACAGCTGCCGCGATCCCTGCGGCTGCAACAGCGACGTCCACGCCGCGTCGTCGTGCTCGGTCCACTGCACCTGCACCGACGCGGGTGAGCCGCCGGGCTGCTGCGCCCGCACGGCCACGTGCGACACGTTGAGCACCGAGGGGCCGCTGTACCCCCGATGCGTGAAGAGAAAGCCGCCGCGCGCCCGGGCTGAGCGCTCCGCCGACGTGGCCGTGAGCGACACCGTGAGCGAGATCCCCGCGAGTTCGGCATACGGGCCGGTGTCGGCGGTGACCGGCGTGAGCGCGGCATAGGTGGGGTGCAACGAGTGCCCCAGCCGCTCGAGGATGCGGAGACCGAGGCCGTCGCTGCCGGTGTTGGGGACCGAGAGGCCGCCCGTGGCCACGATCACGGCGTCCGCGGCGAGCACGTCGCCATCCTGCAACTGTACGGCCCACTCGCCCGCCGCCGACGCATCCGGCGTGCGCCGAACGATGTCGGTCACGCAGCTGTCGAAGCGCAGTGATACGCCGCTTTCACGCGCGAGCGCGAGCAGGCCGTCACGCACATCGCGCGCCTTGTGCGACGCGGGAAAGAGCTTGCGGGATTCCACCTCCTCTTCGAGCGGCACCCCCACGTCGTGCTCGAAGAAGCGCCGTTGCTCGGCCAACGGCCATGCGCGCAGGATCTTGCGCAGCGTGTTGGGCGACGAGTCCGTCACGTAGCGCGACTCGTCGAGCTGCGAGGGGAGTACGTTGCACCGTCCCCCGCCGCTGATGAGGATCTTGCGCCCGCCGTCTCGCGTGCGCTCGAGCAGGATGGTCTCAGCCCCTGCGCGCGCCGAAAAAATCGCCGCCATGGTGCCCGCGGCGCCCGCACCGATCACGATGACCCTGCGCATCCATCCATCCCATGTGAAAGCCCTGCGTCACACGGCTGGAGACGCTACGGGAAGTATCACTCCGCGCCGTGTGGATGGGAACGGTCGCATGCATGGCAGCGGCACCGACTCGCTGTCCACGTCCGGCATCCCCGGGCGGCCACAGCCGTACTACGTTTGGTGCATGACTGCGATCGCCCCCGGACCCGCTACCGCGGAATCACGCCCCGGCCCATCGGCTGACCTCTCGCCCGATGAGGCCGCGGCACGCAAGCGCATCCTCACCGTGCTCTTCGTGGGGGTGTTCATGGCCGCGCTCGATGCCGCCGTCATCGCGCCGGCCATTCCGGCGCTGCGCAGCGCCTTTGGCGTGGACAATCGGCAGATCGGTCTGGTGACGATCGTCTTCAGCCTGTGCTCGCTCACCAGCACGGCGCTCATGGCGGCCCTCAGCGACCGCTTCGGTCGCCGGGTGATCTACCTCATGGACATCGCCGGCTTTGCGGCCGGCTCGCTGCTTATCGCGTACAGCACCAGCTTCGGCATGCTGCTCGTGGGGCGTGCCATTCAGGGGCTGAGTGCCGGTGGCATCACCCCCACGGCGTCGGCGGTCGTGGGCGATACGTTCCCGCCGGAGCAGCGCGGTCGCATCCTGGGGCTGATCGGCGCGACGTTCGGCATGGCGTTTCTCTTCGGCCCCATCCTCGCCTCGGCGTTGCTGGTCGTGGCCAGTTGGCAGTGGATCTTTCTGATCAATCTGCCCTTCGCCGCCATCGTGTTCGCCATGGGCTACCGGGCCCTGCCGCGCACGGCGCGCCCCGCGACGCTGCCGCCCTTCGACTACCTCGGCATCGGGACGCTTGCCGTGATGCTGGCGAGCCTCACGCTCGGTATCAATCGCGGCATGGATCTCTTCACCGGCTGGCACGTATGGCCGTACCTGCTGGGTACGGCGGTCGTGGCGCTCCCGGTCCTGATCATGGTCGAGCGGCGCGCCACGCAGCCGATCGTACCGCTCACGCTCTTCGGAACGCGTCAGCTGCGCACGACCTGGGTGCTGTGCACCGGCGCCGGGTTCGGCATGGGGAGCGTGATCTTCATCTCTTCGGTGGCGGTGGCGGCGTTCGATACGCCATCCAACAAAGCGGGGCTGATGCTGCTGCCGCTCGTGCTCTGCTCCTCGGTGGCGTCGGCGGTATTCGGCCGGTGGCAGAACAGGCTTGGTCCGCGCACCGTGATGCTGAGTGGCTTCGGGACACTCGCGATGGGGTCCGGGCTCATTGCCGTGGGTGCCGGCACGTTCTGGATGTTCATGGTGGCCACCCTGTTCATCGGTGCCGGAGTGGGGATCGTGGTGGGAGGCACATTGCGCACCGTGGTGCTCGACGAGGTCGATGCCCGTCAGCGGAGCACCGCGCAGGCGCTCGTGAACATCGGCATCGCCATCGGGAATCTCATGGTGGTGGCCGTCCTGAGTGCACTCGCCGACCGCGCTGGCGGCGGCCTGGGCGGGCTCCAGACCGCCTACCTTGCCGCAACCACGGTGATGGTGGTGATGATGGCGATCAGCTTGCGGCTGCAGGGACGGCGCCCGGCCTGACTCGGGCCGCCCCATTCATGGCATACGCGCATTTTTGATGCTACAATTGGCCGACATGTTAGAGCTTGCCCCCGCCGAATCGATCGTTTGCAGCTACGTGGTTGACGCCGACGACATCGTCCTGGCGGTCGATCAGGGATTCCATGATTTTGCCCGCGACAACGGTGCACCGTCGCTGTCGCGCGGTGTCGTGGGCTCGCTGGTGTGGCGCTTCATCGCCGACGCCCCGTCGCGGCATCTGTATCAGCTGCTGTTCACGCATGCCCGTGAGACCGGTCGCACGGTGCGCGTACCGCACCGCTGCGACTCGCCCAATGTCCTGCGCGAAATGGCGATCGAGATCATCCCCGGTCCGCGGCGGTCGCTGCAGATCGTGAGCCGCAGCGTGCGTGCCGAGGCACGCGAGCCCATCGAACTGCTGGATCCCATGGTGCCGCGCTCGGGTGACCTGATCCGGTTGTGCAGCTGGTGCAAGGCGTTGCTGGTGGACGATGCATGGATTCCGCTCGAAGAGGCGCTGGTCACGACCACGTTGAGAGACCGAGCGTCGGTCCCGCCCGTCAGTCACTCGGCGTGCCCGGACTGCACCACGCGGGTCATGCACACCATCGGCGCTGCCTGAACACACCACGCGTCATGTCTCTCGACGAGCGCGTGGCGCGATTGTTCGACGACGCCGAGCCCACGCGGGTCGGGTCCGGGTGGATCAGCGGGACCGCATCGGTCTTCCTCGGGGTGCTCACCGTCGGCGCCGTCGCCTGTTTCCACTGGCCGGCGCTGCTTACCAGCCCCGAGGTGCGCGCGATACTCCCCATGCCGATCGTCCGTTCCGTCGTGCAGGTGGCAATCGGCATCGGCTTTCTGCTCGGGCTGCTCAGTGCGCTGCTCCGCCAGCGGAAGGTGCTCGGCTTCACCGGCATGGGGCTCGCACTGCTGGCAGGGCTGGCCGGCGGTGGCGGCATCCCCGTGGAGGGGCCGGTGCCCATCGTGCCCGCCTACCTTGGGCTCGATTGGTTCATCCTCAATATCCTGCTGCTTGCGGTGCTGTTCGTGCCGCTCGAGCGGTTGTGGCCACTGCAGCACCAGTCGGTGTTCCGTACGCAGTGGACGACCGACACCGTGTACTTCTTCGTGAGTCACCTGTTGGTACAGGCCTCCACGCTGCTCACGTTGATGCCCGCCACGGTGTTCTTCGCGTGGGCGGTCAGCCCGTCGCTGCAGTCGCTCGTACGCGCCCTGCCGTACGTGGTGCAGTTCCTCCTGTGTGCCGTGGTGGCCGATCTCGCTGAGTATGGCATGCACCGCCTCTTTCACCGCACGCGGTGGTTGTGGCGCTTCCATGCGGTCCATCACTCCTCGACCAGCATGGACTGGCTGGCCGGTTCGCGGCTCCATGTGGTCGACGTGGTCCTGACCCGTGGCATGACCTTCGTGCCACTGCATCTGCTGGGTTTCGACACCGGTCCACTGTACGCCTATCTGGTGTTCGTTTCGGTGCATGCGGTGTTCATCCACGCCAACGTCTCGTGGCAATTCCCCCGCTGGGTGGAGGCGCTGGTGGTCACCCCGCGTTTCCATCACTGGCATCACGCCATCGAGCGTGCGGCGTGGGACAAGAACTTCGCGGTGCACTTCCCATGGATCGACCGGTTGTTCGGCACCTGGTACGGCCCGCCAGGGCAGTGGCCGTCCGGTTATGGCCTCGATGGTGATCCGGTCCCCGACGGATTCGGGCGGCAACTGATCTATCCCGTGCGCCCCGAGCGATAGCGCGTTGCGCAGGCGGCGCCGTTCGTCGCAATGAGCGGAGGCGTGCTCGGTCTACGTGTGATGCAGGCGGCGGACAGGGGGACTCTGTGCCACACTGTTCCGCCCCGAAGAGCCTGTCACAGCGATCCCCTCCCGACACCCTCTCAGTCCATGCGCTCCGAGTAGCGCTCGCGACCGGTGTATCGGTCGATCCGCCAGGGTGGCTGCGACAGCCCACCGTAGGCGTGTTCGCGCAACCACGCCTGCTCGGCCTCCACGTCACTGTCGACGAGATCGCGATACCACGTCTTGGCTTTGCCGTTGCTGCCCGGGAACCAGCGGTAGCCGCGTGCCTTGAGCAACTCCTTCGATTCGATCGGCGTGCCGATCGCGGAGAGTCGCACCGTGGTGCGACGCGCACTGGTGAGCAGCACCGACAACGGTGTGTGCTGCTCGGCATCGCGCGGTGCGGCCAGCACGTGCAACGTGGCCAGGCAATCGTCGCCGGCGCGGTGGCCGGTGTGGAACATGCCGCACAGCTGATAGAGCAGGTAATCGAGTTTGGCGCCGCGGCATCCGAATCGCACCCACGGAACATCCTGCAGTGAGCAGGCCCAGTGCTTGTCGGCGAACTGGGGAAACCGGCGCTCCAGGATGCGTCGGTCGAAGCTGGCGTTGTGCGCGATCACCAGATGCGCGCGCGACAGCTCGGCCAGCACCACCGTCTCGTCGATGCGTTGGCCACGCACCATGTCGTCGGTGATCCCGGTGATTGCCACGGCCTCGGCCGGGATGGGAATCCCCGGATCCTCGAACCATTCCAGCTTGGCGTCCACGTCGAACACGGATCCCGTCGAGTCGAACGCAAAGGGCACCATGCCGAGTTCGATGATCCGATCGGTGGCGGTATCGAGTCCCGTGGTTTCCACGTCGACGATCAGCCCCCGCCGCAGCGGTCCTGTGGGCGGCGTGGTGGTATAGCAGGTCGGTGCCACGAAGCGCCGTACCACGCGGTAGTCACCGCTGGCCTCGAGCGTGGCCGCCATCGCTTCCAGCGTGGCCGGGTCGGTTATCTTGTTGTCCATGAGCGCATCCGTGATTCCCGCTGCCGTGACCGACGCCCAGTTCGAAGCCGACGTGCTTCGTTCGCCGGTCCCCGTTCTGGTCGACGTCTGGGCTGCCTGGTGCCAGCCCTGCGTGACCCTCAAGCCGGTCATGCACCGGCTGGCAGAAACATACCGGGATCGGGTGACAGTGCTGACCCTCGATGCCGACAGCAACCTCGAGACGGTCACGGCGTTCGATGTCCGGGCCCTCCCCACGGTGCTGCTCTTCGATCGGGGGGCGCTGGTGGCCCGGCAGACGGGCGCGCAGGCGTTCAGCCGCTACGCCGGGCTGCTCGATGCGCAGCTTGCCGCGCGCGAGGCCGGTGCGCCGGTGGTGGCCATGTCGCATGCCGCGCCGCGGCCGACGGCCGAGCCCAGTGACTCACCCGCCACGGCGGAGGCACGCGCGCTCGCCGCCGCGTCGGTCCCCATGCTGATCTTCAAGCACAGCGCCACCTGCATCATCTCCATCGGCGTGAAGCAGGAGTACGATACGTTCGTGCGCGAGCACCCCGAGGTGCCGGTCCGGCTCGTGGTCGTGCAGCAGGAACGGCCGCTTTCCAATGCGATCGCGGATGTCCTGCGCGTGGAACACGAATCGCCACAGGCCATCGTGGTGCACCATGGGCAGGTGCTCTGGCATGCGTCGCACCGCCGCATCACCGCCGCCCGCATCGCCGACGCGATCGCCAGCGCGCGATAGGGGTAGAGATGGGGCGAGAGGGCGGGGCTGCGGCGCCCTCTCGCGACGCGATTGCTACACGCCTGCTGCACGCCTGCTGCACGCCTGCGGCGTTAGCTCGCGACCCGCACCAGCATCTCATCCACGTCCTGCTGGCGGAACGGCTTGGCCATGAGCTGGCATCCGGTCCGCGAGGCCACGGCGGTGACGCTGTCGCTGACCGTGTCGCCGGTAAGGAGGATGAGGCGCGAGAGCAGTGACGGGTGGCTCGTTTCGAGCCAGCCGGTGAACGTCAGGCCGTCTTCGCGCGGCATACGCACGTCGCAGAAGATCGCCGTCCAGGCCTCGCGTGGCTGCGAGGCGATGCGCTCGCGCGCCTCGATCCCGTCGCTGGCGAGTTCCACCGCAACGCCATGGCGTGCGAGCAGCCGCGCCAGCACACGCCGGATTCCGACTTCATCGTCGATCACCAGCACGGGATGACGGGAACGGTGCGCCTCGAGGGCGACGGCGGGAACGCTGCTGGGCGACAGGCGGAATTCGTCAGTCGGTCTGCGCACGTGCATGATGGTGCCGCTTCGCCGGTCGCGTTCATCGTGCACCGGCAGGCGTACCGTGAAGCATGATCCCACCCGCCGCTCCGGCGTGGTCTCCACGTGCAGGCTGCCGCCGTGGCGCGCGACGATCCCGCGCACGATCGACAAGCCCAGCCCGGTGCCTTCCCCCGGCGCCTTGGTGGAGAAGAACAGTTCGTCGAGCCGCATCCGCACGTCGGGAGCCATGCCGCTCCCTTCGTCTTCCACCATGAAGCAGGCCTCGTCACCGTGCATGGTTGCCGAGATCGTGACCATGCGGCCACGGGGCGTTGCATCGATCGCGTTGCGCAGCAGGTTGATCAGCACCTGCTCCATCGCGATTTCCTCGGCAGACAGCGTGAACGACGGACCACTCTTCACGAGCAGCTGCACGCCGGCGGCGGCGGCCTGCAACCGTACGCTCGCCACGGCATCATTCACGATCGCGAGGGCGTCGCACGGTGCACGCTCGGGACGTTGGTCCCGCGACACCAGCAGCAGCTCTCTCGCCACATGGCGGCAGCGAATCGCCTCCCGCCACATGAGCTGCAGATCGTCGCGCATCTGGGGTGGCGGATCGGTGACGAGCAGGTGTTCGGCCGTACCCAGTACCACCGACAGCGGGTTGTTGAGCTCGTGTGCCACCGTGGCTGCCACTCGCCCGATCGTTTCGAGGCGCTCGGTCGTCACCGCTTCGGCATGAAGCGCACGCTGCTGCGCCCCGGTGCGTCGCGTGACCTCCCGCTGCTGTTCGAAGAGGAGCGCCACCGTGGTGACCGCCATCAGCAGCTGCGCGAACAGATCGGGGACACTGCCGTGGTCGATCACGTTCATGGCGCGCCAGAGAAAATCGTCGGAGGCGATTCCGCCGCCGTAGCGCCAGCCCATGAAATAGGCGAGCCCAAGGAGGGCGTAGAACGTGGTCGTGACCCCCAGCAAGGTGGAGCCGACCGTACGGAATGGGGGGCGTGCGCGGAACAGCATCACGGCGCACCCGCTCATCACGATCATGCCGATGAGCCCCTGCAGGGGCATCGTGGGCTGCAGCTGCACGGAGGTCAGTGCGGCGGAAAGCGCGGCCACGATCATGGCCGCACGGGCGGCATGACGGACCGTCCGTTGCGGGACCCCTCCCAGCAACTCGACGGTACCGAAGAGCACCGCCGCGAAGAACCCGACCTTCCCGGCCAGGTAGACGCCCGTGAGCATGCGCAGCAGCGGCACCGACCGGCTGCCCTCGACGGATGCGAGGTTCCACAGCAACGCCGCCACCACCGCGGCCAGCAGCGCCACCTGCGCCTGCACCCAGTAGCCACCGCTGCGGAGCGGACTCGACCGGCGCGTCATCGTCAGGGTCGCTGCGCTCAACAGGGCAAGGAGCGCCTGCAGAAAGGCGCCAACCAGTGAGAGCACGTGCATGTCACTCCACACAGCCATTGCCTGCATCCACTCGCTCCCGCGACCGCTCCGCATTGTCGACGCCGGCACGACTTCGCACCGTCAGGTCCGTACGGAAAACTCCACGTTGGGTCGGCACGTTCCCGGCGGGGATGCGTACCGTGGCCGTGCGAATTCCACCTCGGAGAATCAGGCGTTGCTGACGAGGGTCACGGTGCGGTAGCGTTCGGGGTCCTTCACCCCCGCGTCCATGTCTCGTCCGTTCCCGCGTTCCGCCATCCTGCTGGCGAGCCTCTCCCTGTGCAGCGCCCTGTCCATTCCGGCGAGCGCGCAGCCTGCACTCACAGCCGCGTCCAGCCGCCCACCGCGGGCCGTTCGCCGTGACATCCCCCTGACCAACAGTATCCGGCGGGCGATGGCTGCCGGTACGCGTGATTCCACGGGACGCCCAGGCGCCCGATACTGGCAGTTGCGTACGGATTACGCGATCGATGTGTCGCTCGATCCCGCCACGGCGCGGCTCACGGGCAAGGCGCGCATCACGGTCCACAACACCAGTCCGGGGCCCCTCGGGGCGATCGGGCTGCGTCTCGATCCCAATCACTTTCTCGGGAACGCACCGCACGCGGCACCGTGGACGCCGTCCGAAGTCACCGATGGGATGCAGCTCTCGCGCATGACGGTGAACGGAGAGACGGTCAACATCAGTTCGAATGCGGCGGGCGGTGGAGTCAGCGCGGAAGGCGCGCGGGCCATTCAGAATGCGCAGCAGGCCGCCGCCAATGCCGCCGGCGGCAATACGCTTATCAACGGGCGCTCCACCAATGCAACGGTGCGGCTGGCGACGCCCATCGCGGCGGGAAGCAGGGCCGTGCTGGAGATCGACTGGTCGCACAAGCTGCCCGGCGGTCCCGGCACGGGGCATCGCATGACGCAGCGCTGGGCCGACACCCTCTTCCAGCCCACGCAGTGGTTCCCGCGCGTCGCCGTCTTCGACGATCTGCGCGGATGGGACAGCGAGCTGTACCTCGGGCCGTCGGAGTTCTACAACAACTTCGGCACCTTCGACGTGAACATCGACGTGCCGGCCGGGTGGATCGTGAGCGGGACCGGTGTGCTGCAGAATCCCAACGAGGTGCTGACGGCCAAAGCGCGGGCGCAACTCGCCACGGTGACCCAGAGCGACGCCATCACCACCATCGTGGGGCCCGACGACGTGGGGCCCGGGCGTTCGACCGCCGAGAGCCGCAGCGGACGGCTCACGTGGCGCTTCCACGCCGATACCGTGAACGACTTCGCGTGGGCCACGGCCAAGCAGTTCGTGTGGCAGGCGACGCGGGCCACGATCCCCACCAAGGGGGCGGTGCCCATTCATATGCTGTACCTGCCTGGACGGGCGGCACTCTACGCCAAGGCCGGGCCGGTGACCCGTCATGCGCTCGAGTTCTACTCGGCGCTGTGGTTCCCCTACCAGTTCCCGCAGCTCACGCTCCAGGACGGCCCCAGCGCCGGCATGGAGTACCCCATGGTGATCAATTCCAACGTGGGGGCAGCCGACCACGAGACCGGCCACCAGTGGTGGCCCATGGTGGTGAGCAACAACGAAACGTGGTACGGCTGGATGGACGAGGGATTCAATCAGTACATGAACATTCTGTCCAATGCGCACGCGCGCGGGCAGCCGCCGGTGC
>CAZNZG010000072.1:0-14079 GCA_964577455.1 uncultured Gemmatimonas sp.
TCGTAGGGAACGCTCGTCGGGAACGCTCGTCGGGAACGCTCGACTGGGAGCACGGAGAACGGGGAGCACGGGGGACGAAACTTCCCCTGTGCTCCCCGTTCTCCGTGTACTCCGGCGAGCTGTTGCGCCCGGCTGAATCAGCGCAGCCGCGCCGCCACCACTTCGGAGATGTCGAGCACCGGAACTTCCTTGCCCGCTCCGGTCACGCCGTCGTTGATCATCGTCATGCAGAACGGACAGGCAACCGCGATCTGGTCAGCTCCCGTCGCGAGCAGTTCCTCACTGCGCTCGACGTTCACGCGCTTGCCCACGTTCTCTTCCATCCACATGCGACCGCCACCGGCACCACAGCAGAGCCCACGGCTCTTCGTGCGCGCCGGTTCCACCAGCTCCACGATCGGCAGCGCCTTCTTGAGCGTGTTGCGCGGCGCGTCGTAGATCTCGTTGTAGCGGCCCAGATAGCACGAATCGTGGTAGGCCACCTTGAGGCGCTGCCCGTGCTCCGTGTCGAGCGGCACGCGCCCCTCGTTGAGCAGCCGCTCGATGTACTCGGTGTGATGAATGACTTCGTAATGCCCGCCCAGATCGGGAAACTCCTTGCCCATCTGGTGGAAGCAGTGCGGGCAGAAGGTCACGATCGTCTTGAGCTCGTAGCCGTTGAGCGTTTCGATCACCCCCTTGGCGAGCATCTGGTACAGATACTCGTTGCCCATGCGGCGGGCCGGATCGCCATGGCAGGTTTCCTCCTGCCCGAGGATGGCGAACTTCACATTGGCCGCCTGCAGGATGCGCGCGAACGCCACCGTGATCTTCTTCGCGCGGTCATCGAAGCTGCCCATGCATCCCACCCAGAAGAGGATGTCGGGCTTCTCACCGGCCGCGGCCATCTCGGCCATGGTGGGGATGTTCATCCCCTCCGCCCACTGCTCACGGTCGGCGGCGCTGAAGGCCCAGGGGCTGCCGTTGCGCTCGAGGCTCGTGAGTGCCGGCTGCAGCTCTTCGGGGAAGCGCGACTCCATCAACATGAGGTCGCGACGGAGTTCGTTGATGATGTCGAGCTGATCGATGCTGACCGGGCATTCCTGCACGCAGGCGCGGCAGCTCGTGCACGCCCAGAGCTCTTCTTCGGTGATCCAGTCGTCGAGCAGCTTCTTGTCGAGCACCGCCTGCTGTTCGGCAGTGGCCGGACCGCCACCCGCCGCCACCAGGTCCCGCATGCTGGCCGTCGCGGTGAGACGTGCGCGCGTCTTCACCACGATCATGCGCGGCGAGAGCGCCTTGCCGGTGATGTTGGCCGGGCACGCCGCCGTACAGCGACCGCACTCCGTACACGAGTAGCCGTCGAGCAGGTTCTTCCACGTGAGGTGCTCCACGTCGCTCGCACCGAACTGCTCGGCGTCTTCCGCCTCGAGGTCCATGGGGCGCATCGCGCCCACGCGTCCGGGACCGTCGGTGTTGGAGAACCACACGTTGATGAGCGACGTGAGGACGTGCAGGTGCTTCGACTTGGGCAGGTGGTTGAGGAACCAGAGGATCAGCACCGCGTGAATCCACCACATCACCCGGGCCATCGTGTGCGCGGATTCGGCACTCATCCCCTCGAAGAGCGGCAGCAGCATCGCCGTGATCACGCGCCCCGTGGTGTCGGCGCCCGGCTGCTTCGCCTCGCCCACGAAGAGCAGCAGCAGCGTGAGCATGAGCACCGCGATCACGCTGAGAATCAGCACGGCTTCCCCGCTGTGCACCGCATCGACGGTGAACCGCTTCGGCCTGATCACCAGACGTCGATACAGCAGGTAGAACACCGGGAGCAACACGAAGACCGCGAATACTTCCTGTGAGAACACGTACGGTACGTACAGGAAGCCCGGGAGGATCACGTCCCACGTGAACGGTGTGCCGCCCACCGAGACGAGCCCCTGGATCATGATCTCGAGCGTGCCGAGTCCGAGCACGCAGAAGCCCCAGAAGACGAGCGCGTGCATCATGCCGCCCAGCGGGTCCCGCAGGATCTTGGTCTGCGCGAGGCCGATGAGCAGGAAGTTCTTCGTGCGGATATCGGGGTGATCGGTGCGGACTTCGTCCCTGGCCAGCTTGAGCCACCGCACGAGCCGCTGCGCCTGCTGGGCGAACATCCAGAGGGCGCCGGCGAGAATCACCGCGAAAACGAGGTTCGACAGAGTCATGGCGCGAAGCTAGACCGTGGATACGGCCGCGACAAGCGCGGCGGGGAGGCACGGGGGGTGGGAGGTACGGGGAGCGACGACGGGCCCCACCGCCGCTGTGGCAATGGGGCCCGTTTTCGTACCTCGTGAACGGCGGACCGGTCAGCCCTGCGCGCGGGCCGCCTTTACCGCAGCGGTCAGTGCCGGCATGATCTCGAACACGTCGCCGACGATACCGTAGTCGGCGACCTTGAAGATCGGCGCGTCCTTATCCTTGTTGATCGCCACGATCGTCTTGGAGGTGCGCATGCCGGCGAGATGCTGGATGGCCCCCGAGATGCCCACGGCGATGTACAGGTTCGGGCTCACGTTGCGTCCCGTCTGGCCGATCTGATCCGAGTGCGGACGCCACCCTTCGTCGGTCACGGCACGCGTGGCACCGACGGCAGCGTTGCCGAAGGCATCGGCGAGGTCGTCACAGAGCTTGAAGTGCTCGGGCGCCTTGAGGCCACGACCGCCCGCCACGATCACCGGGGCGTCGTTGAGGTCGATCTTCCCGGTGTTGCCCTGCTTGAGCTCCACGACCTTCACGCGCGACGACAGGGGGTCCTTCGCCGACGTGATGGCTTCCGTGGCGAGCGGCCGGGGATTGGCCGCCGGCTGGAACGCCGCCGGACGGACCGACAGCACCGCAGGCGAGCCGCTCAGCGAAAGCGTCGCGATCGTCTTGCCGTTCATGTTGAAGTGCTGCCCGACGACCGTACCGCCTTCGACCGTGAAGCCGGTAAGATCGGGCGCGAGCCCGGCCCCGAGCTTGGCCGCCACGCGAGGGGACAGGTCGCGCCCCTGCGCCGTGGCACTGAACACGGCATACGCGTAGGTGCCACCGGCGAGGCGCTCTGCGAGCGTCGCCGCGAGTGCTTCGGGGTTGTACTGCGCAAAACCCGCATGCTCGAGCACGAGCACGCTGTCGGCACCGTACTCGGCGAGCTGAGTGCCTTTGCCGCCGATCCCCGCGTCGCCGGCGAGTACCGCGTGCACGCTGCCGCCGCCCGAGAGCTCGGCCAGCTGCCGCCCCGCGGTCACCGCCTCGAACGCGACCTTGCGCAGCTCACCGCTGCGCGCTTCTGCAAATACGAGAACGTTGGCCATGGCTCAGAGCACCTTCGCTTCGGTCTGGAGGAGACGCACGAGCTCCGGGACGGCATCGGCGTTGTCACCAAGAATGCGGCCAGCGGCGCGCTCGGGTGGCAGCGCCATCTTGCTCACGGTGACCTTCACGTCGCCAAGCTGCGCCGGCTTCACATCGAGCGGCTTCTTCTTGGCGGCCATGATGCCCTTGAGCGACGGCAGGCGTTCCTTGTTGAGCCCATCGTCGATCGTGAGCAGCGCGGGCAGCGGGAACTCCACGACCTCGCTGGCGCCCTCGAGCGCACGCTCGGCGCGCCCGGTGCCACCGCTGATCTCGAGCTTGAACACGTTGGTCACGCACGGCAAGTCGAGCAGCTCCGCCACCATGGGACCGGTCATCTGGTTCATGGAATCGATCGCAATGCGCCCGAACAGCACCAGGTCGTAGCCGCCGTCCTTGAGCTCCGCCGCCAGGGCACGCGCGATGGCGAGACCGTCGGCCGGCACCGTGGGCGCCTGCAGCAGCACGCCGCGATCGGCACCCATGGCGAGCGCCTTGCGAATCTGCTCCTGCGCCGCATCGGGGCCGAGGCAGATCGCCACGACTTCACCGGCGTTGTTGTTCTTCTCCTTGAGCTGCAGGCCCGCTTCGATGGCCCACAGGTCGAAGTCGTTCACGTCGTACTTGAGCCCCGCCTCGTCCACGCGCGTGCCATCGGCAGCGATCGCGAACTTGGTTTCCATCACGGGGACGCGCTTGATGCACACGGCGATCTTCACCGCGGTCGCTCCGTTCGAATGTCAGATAGGATTGGGAGACTACGTGGTGGAACCTAAGGGACCGGACCGGCGCCGGGCAATGCACGAAAACGCGACGGCAGCGTCATGTTTTCAGAAACACCACCAAACACGACGTCCGGACTGCCAGGAGGCAGTCCGGACGTTGTGAGTCCAACCGTCGGGGTCTGCGGCCCCACCGTTCGGCGCCCGGCCTCGCCGGACCGGGCGCCGCGGTGCTGATTCAGCGGCCGAAGTTGGGGTTCGCGAGCGTTTCCGCGTCGGGGAGTGCCCAGCAGCGCTGCGTGCCGTAGGTACCACCCTTGGGATAGTTCGTACCAGCCGCCGGGACCTGCGGCAGGTTGAAGCGCTTCACGTCGAACCAGCGGTTCCCCTGCAGGAACAGCTCACGACGACGCTCTTCCGCCACGGCCCCATCGAAGCTGGCCGTTTCCTGAGCGGTGAGCGCCGGCAGGGCCACCCCGGTACGCCCGCGGAGGGCGTTCAGGATGCCGATCCCCTCGGCACCACCGCGCGCCTCGGCCAGGATCAGCTGCGCCTCGATGCCGGAGGCGATCGGGTACGTGGCCGTCAGGCTGGCGTACTTGTTCTGATTCCAGAGCTGGTTGACCTGGTCGGGCGCCACGCGGTTGAGATTGGTCACGCTCACGCGCGGGTCGTTCAACGTGCGGTATGCCGGGGCCACCGACGCCGCGTTCGACTGGTTCACCTGCTGGAATATGCGGTTGTTGCGACGACCGATCGTGGCGTCGGCCGTGGCGTTGTAGACGAACGCCAGCGGCACGCGCGCCGCATCCTCCGCGGCCCCGCCCTTGTTGCCCTTGTTGATGCGTGCCCGTGCACGCCCCACGTAGGCCAGGTTGAGCACGTTGGCATCGCCCGCCGCCGTGGCTGCGGTGATGGCCTTGTTGAAGCGGACCTCCGCCGAGTCGAAGAGCTGGGCTGGGGTCAGAGCACCACTCAGGTTGATGGTGCCTTCGCAGAAGCCTTCGCCCAGCAGGATGAGGCTGAACCCCGCCATCGCCGAGTTGAGGGCGATCAGGCGCTGGCGATTCGCGACCTGTGTGTCGCTCCAGCCTTCGAGGCGTGCCACGGCCTGATCGTTGGTGTAGCGCGCCGTATTGATCGGCGTGTACACCCCGATCCCCTCGCAGCCGCTGGTGGAGTACAGCGCGTCCACCGCTTCCACGTTGCGGCGGTCGTAGTTCCAGCGTGCCGCGGTCTGCGTGGCGTCCACCAATTCACCGGCGCCAAGCCCACTGGCCACGATGTAGCCACCGAGGGCGCACTCGTAGTCGGCCACGGCGCTCGCCGAAATGAGCGCCGCGTTGGCGGGCACCAGGTACGAGTCTTCCGCGAGACGGCTCGGGGTCTGTACCGAAAGCAGGCGATCAAAGCTGCCGCACGCGGCCGTAAAGCCGAGGGCAGCGACCGCCGTCAGGACCTTCATCGTCGTATTTCGCATGATGAGTGATGAGGTCAGAAGTTGAAGTTGACGGTAGCCACGAACTGCCGGAGCTGCGGCAGCACGTTCTGCTCCCACTGTCCGAAAGCGCCACCACGCGCGCCGCCGTTGAACGACGCCTCGGGTTCGATCCCCGGGAAGTTCGTCCACGTGGCGAGGTTGCGTCCGGCGATCGTGAAGCTGGCGCGGGTGGCCCCGACCGTGCTCGCAAACCGCTGCGGCAGCGTGTAGGTGGCGGACAGCTCGCGGAACCGCGCGAAGCTCGCGTCGTGAATGAGGTGATGCGTATAGGCGGTACCCGCCTGCACGGCCGCCAATAGCGCCTTGTCCTCGACCTCATCGGGGTAGTACAGCTCGCGGCAGAGCACGAAGGCACCGCAGCGCACGCGGTAGTTGCCATCGAGCTTCTTGTAGCCCGCGCGCCAGTCGATGAAGCTGTTCACGCGCAGGTTCTTGAACAGCGTGAGGCCGGCGCTGAAGGAGCCTTCCTGAGTGGGTACCGAGTTGCCGAGGAACACGCGCGGCGCCTGAGCACACGCGATGGTGCCGCCCTGGCCATCGTCGCACAGCAGGTTCGTGGCGCGCCGGGTCGCAGGATTGTAGTCGGCACTCACGATGCGGCGGTCCCACCACGCACCGGGCGCATAGCCCACGCGGTGCCCGATGTTGCTGGAGAGCGACACGAAGTTCGTGCTGCCTCCCAGTGAGGCGATGTTGTAGTTGTTCACGCTGCCGCTGAGCGTGAGCTCGAGCTGCACGTTGTCACGGCGCACCGGCGTACCGCGCACGATCCACTCGAGACCGTTGCGATCCACCTGCCCGGCGTTGAACAGCTGCAGGCCGGGGAAGCCGTTGGACGGCGGCGCCTGACGCGACAGGATGGCGTCGCGCGTGGAGCCACGGAAGTAGGTGACTTCCATGCCGACACGGTCGTTCCACAGCCCGGCGTCGAAGCCGATTTCGAGTTCGGTGCTGCGCTCGGGGCCAAGGTCCGCATTACCCGCCGACGACGGCGTGAGGAACCCACCCGAGGCCGTGTACGTGCGGATGGCGTCGAAGGCACCGGGCTGGAGACCGCTTGCACCGTAGGCCGAACGCAGCCGCAGCTGGTTCACGAACGCCGGAATGGGAAGCGACGGCTCCTCGCTCAGCACCCACGAGGCGCTCAGCTTGGGATAGGTCACGGCGTCGAAGTTCGTACCGAACGCCGAGTTGTCGTCGGTGCGCACGGCAGCCGTCACGAACAGGCGATCGTTCCACACGAACTGCTGCTGGACGAACGCGCCGACGGTGTTGTTCTGGAACAGCTCGTCATCGCCCACGTTGCGAATGGCAGCCGACGCGATGGACGTGAGCCCAGCGGCCGGGAACGTGCTCCCGCTGATGGAGCGCAGGCGCGACTGGCGGAGGTAGATCTGCCCACCGCCCGACGTGACGCTCTTGATGCTCGGCGAGAGCTGAAACTCGGCATTGGCCAGATAGTCGTACGACGTGAGCGTCACGTCACGCGTGCTCGCCGAGATGGAACCGGCAGTCGGAAGGCCGGAGCCGGCGAAGGCAGAGTACGTGGCCGCGATGATGTCGTTGCGCGGCGTACGATTTTCGTTGTTTTCCGCGAGACGATCGAGCCCCACAATCAGACGATGGTTCAGCCACTTCGTCGGACGATTGGTGAGCTGGAAGCTTCCCGTGAAGCGATCGGCGTCCTGGAACACATCGTACGCGTCGTAGTAGGCGTTCGGCGGTCCCGAGCGGAAGCCCATCTGCGGGTTGCCCGGGTTGCGCGACGGCACGCCCACGCCACCGTACAGGAAGCTCGGCGACGAGAAGAACGTGGCCCATGTGGCACCGCCACCACCCGACTCGAACGGCAGATAGGTGCGGCCCGTGGTGTAACCGAGGCTCGACTGCAAGTCGAACTTGGGGCTGGGATTGGCCTGCAGGTTGACGCGCAGGTTGGTGCGGCGCAGGCGATTCACGCGCTCCGCCCCCTGATTCTCTTCGTAGCCGCCACCCATGTAGTAGCGCACCACGTTGGTGCCGCCCGACACCGACATCTGGATGTCTTCAAGGGCACCGTTCGTGAAGATGTCGTTGCCGAATCGGCGCTGCAGCGAGTCGTTGAGCTGCCGCGTGGAGATGCTCACCGTGTCGAGGGCGGTGGTGCTGCCGGCCCGCGGGACGGTGCCGTAATTGTCCTCGAAGCGGGTGCGCCAATCGGGCACCCAGCTCGAGCCACCGCGCGCGGTCACCGTCCACACCGGACGCCCCGCCGAGCCCTTCTTGGTGATGATCTGAATGACGCCGTTCGACGCCTCGGTACCGTACAGCGTCGCGGCCGCCGGGCCCTTGATGACTTCGATGCTTTCGATGTCATCCGGGTTGAAGTCGTTCCAGCGCGAGATCGACGCGGACCCGAACGCCTGATTGGCCGGCCCCGACGCCTGCGTGTTGTCCACGCGAACGCCATCCACATAGATGAGCGGATCGTTCGAGAGCGAGAGCGACGAGGCGCCGCGCACGCGGATGCGGGCGCCCGTACCCACCTGCCCCGAGCTGGCCGTGATGCTCACGCCCGAGGCGCGGCCATTGAGCAGTTCCTGAAAGCTGTTGACCGGCTGCGTGGCCACCACATCGGCCGCGTTGACGGTCGTGACCGCGTTACCGATCGCGCGCTTCTCCGCCACGCCGGCGGTACCCGTCACAACCACGGACGTGAGCTCCATGGCGCGCTCGCTGAGCGCGATCCGCACGTTGGCGGCGCCGATGGTGGCCCCGACGGTCTTGGGCAGGAAACCGATGCGGCGCACGGTGATCTGTACGTCGCCGGAACCGGTGAGCCCGGCGAGGCGAAAGCGCCCCGCGGCGTCGGTGCTGGTGCCGAGCGTGCGCCCCTCAACCACCAGCTGGGCATCACTGATGGGGGAGCCGTTCTTTTCGTTCACGACAGTTCCGGCAATGGTGCCGGTACCCTGCGCCTGTGCGACGGCGCCAGGAGCCAGACTCGCGGCCATGAGGCCGAGTACCGCACCGAAGGTGCGGACCCGTACCGTGGCACTGCGGACGGCGGAGTGCAGCATGTGCGTCATCTCCTGGGGGATGGGAGGGGAACCACAGTTCTGGCGGAACCTATCGCCGCAAACATCGGAGACAAGCGGCACGTCACTGCGGGATGTCCCAGCCGGGCGCGGACGAGCACGACATCGGGCTGTCGGAGGGACCAGCAGCGAGGCGGAGGCCACGGTGCGGGCTGGCGGATACGGAACGAGGCGACGAGCCAGAGCTCGCCGCCTCGTCCATTTTTTCAACCTGCGCCCTGCCTCCCGCGCCCTGCCTCCCGCTCTTTCGGCCGTGGCCGTGGCAGTAGCAGTACGCGGTTACTTGAACGCGTTCAGTCCGGTAATGGCCTGACCCAGGATGAGCGAGTGCACATCATGCGTACCCTCGTACGTGTACACACTCTCCAGATTGGCCATGTGGCGCATGGCGGCGTACTCGGCGAGGATGCCGTTGCCGCCGAGCAGGCGACGCGTTTCACGGGCGATGTCGGTGGCGATGTCCACATTGTTGCGCTTGGCGAGCGACACCTGCGTGGGCGTGAAGTTTCCGGCGTCCTTGAGGCGGCCGAGGTGCAGCGACACCAACTGCCCCTTCACGATCTCCGTGAGCATGTCGGCGAGGCGGACCTGCTGGATCTGGAACCCGCCGATCGGCTTGTCGAACATCACGCGGCTCTTGCTGTAGCTCACCGCTTCCTCGAAGCAGGCCATGGCAGCGCCAAGGACGCCCCACGAGATGCCGTAGCGCGCCTGCGTGAGGCACATGAGCGGGCTCTTGAGCCCCTTCGAGAGAGGCAGAATCGCATCGGCCGGTACGTGCACGTCGGTGAGCACCAGTTCCGACGTGTGGCTCGCCCGCAGCGACAGCTTGCCCTTCTGGTCCTTGGCCTCGAAGCCGGGCGTGTTGGTGGGCACCACGAACCCGCGGATGCTGCTGTCGTCGGTGCTGTCACCGGTCTTGGCCCAGATGATCGCCACGTCGGCCTTCGAGCCATTCGTGATCCACATCTTGCCGCCGTTGATGATCCAGCTGCCGTCGGCCTGTTCACGCGCGCGCGTGATCATGCCCGACGGGTTGGAGCCGTAGTCGGCCTCCGTCAGCCCGAAGCAGCCGATCATCTCCGCCTTCGCGAGCTTGGGGAGGTAGTGCCGCTTCTGCGCTTCGCTGCCGAAGGCAAAGATCGGGTACATCACCAGCGCGCCCTGCACCGAGGCAAACGACCGGATGCCGGAGTCGCCACGCTCGAGCTCCTGCATGATCAGGCCATATGCCACGCTCGACAGGCCGGCGCAGCCATACTCTTCGGGCAGATTGGCCCCGAGGACGCCCAGCTCCGCCAGTTCGGGAATGAGCTCGTCGGGGAAGCGCCCCTGCACGTAGCAGTCACCGATGATGGGGAGAATGCGCTCGTCGACGAAACGGCGAATCGTATCGCGAATCGCGCGCTCTTCTTCGGTGAGCGCCGCGTCGATGTTGAACAGGTCGCCCGGGTGGGCGGTGAGTTCGACGGAAGGGAGCGCGGGGATCGCGCTGGCCGTCAGGGTATCGAGAGCCATGGGCTGAGCGGCAGAAGTGAGGTCAGGTGGACAGCGAAATGTAGCAGGGTGCACACATACGGGCGGTGACGGCGCGGTCGGATCGTCGCCTTCGCCCGGACAATCCATCGGCTTTCTGAAATAGCTGAGGCTGCTACACGGGTTTGCTTCGCAAAAGCCAATGGATACCCTGTCGATTTCACGAAATGGAAGGCACATTAGGCGCAATTCATCACTGCACAGTGCCGTTAGTGTCGCCTCTTCGAGGAAATCCATGTCTCGCCAATCCTTCCTCTCGATTGCCGTGGGTCGTGCACCCGCCCTGCTCACCGCCGCCCTGTTCGCCGGAGTCGCCGGCTGCAGTTCCGGCGGCGATACCTCCCCGCCGTCGGTCACTCCGCCGCCAACCCCCACCATCGCCACGTCGCTCTCGTCGTCGAGCGGGACGGTGGCACGCGGGGCCAGCGTCACGACCACCGTGTCACTCACCCGCGGAGGCAGCTACACGGGTGACGTCTCGCTCTCCGCCGGCAATGTGCCGTCCGGCGTGTCGGTGGCGTTCTCCCCGGCCGCCCTGACAGGAGGCACCACGACGGCGACGGCGACGATTTCGGTGGGCGGTACGGCTGCGCCGGGCACGAGCACCCTTTCCGTCAGCGCCGCAGGCGCCGGCGTGACCTCGAGCAGTGCCACCTACGCCCTCACGATTCCCACGCCTGCCATTACGGTGGCCGCCGGAGCCCCCACCCTGTCGGTGGTACAAGGCACGGCAGGCAACGTGGCCGTCACGCTGACCCGTGTGAACGGCTTCAGTGGCGATATCACGCTCTCCGCGGCGGGAATGCCCAACGGCGTGACCGCCACCTTCGCTCCCGCCACGGTCACTGGCGGCGCAACGACGAGCACCCTGGTGCTGGCAGCGGGGGCAGGCGCCGCCACCGGCGCGAGCACCATCACCATTACCGCAAGCGGTACCGACGTGGCGAGCGTGACCAGTACGGTGGCCCTCACGGTCACGGCGGCGGCCACGCCGGCGCTCTCGATCAACGCATCGCCTGCGGCGCTGGCGATCACCGCAGCGCAGAACGGCACGAGTACGCTCACCATCGCGCGGACGGGCGGTTTCGCCGGCGACGTGGCCCTCGCGATAACCGGTGCGCCCGCCGGCATGTCCGCCACCGCGGCCCCGTCCACGGTGGGGGCAGCGACTTCAACGGCCACGCTGACGGTGCAGGTTACCGGGGCCGTCGCGGCCGGGACCTACCCGCTCACCATTACGGCCTCGGGCACCGGCGTAACCGCACAGAGCACCACAGTGTCGGTGACCGTGGCTCCAGTGCCCGGTTTCAGTCTCTCCGCCAGCGCGTCGAGCGTGCAACAAGGCACCACCGGCACCAGCACCATCACCATCACGCGAACAGGCAACTTTACGGGAGCCATCGCGCTTGGCGCGAGTAATCTGCCGAGCGGTGTGACGGCGAGCTTCTCCCCCGACAACACCACCGGCAACAGCTCCACGCTCACCTTCACGGCGACAGGCAGTGCCAGTGTTGGCGCAGCGACCGTGACCATCACCGGGACCGCTGCCGGCCTCCCCCCAGTTACCACCACGCTGCCCCTCACCGTGACCACCGCTCCTGGTGGCAGTGGCAATGTCAACTGGACGTTCTGTGACAGCGAGGATTTCCCGATCTGGTTCGCTGCACAAAACGGCACTGGCGGCACGTGGACCCCGATCACCCCGACCGGCACCTCCACGCGCGTGTACAACTTCACCGTCTCCGGTGTGGGCGGCGTCGCGTACGCGCAGAACCTCAGCAGTGGCGGCGTTGGTGTGGTCGTGCAGTATCTCACGCAGGCCGAGATGGTGGCCGGTGGGCAGCAGGAGTGCGTGACCAATCCGGCCAAGAAGAACCTCACGGGCACGGTTGCCGGATTGTCCGCCGGGCAGTCAGCCACGGTGGCGGTGGGCAACGCATCGGGGACGGCCAGCGCCAACGGTGCCGTCGCCGTGAACGGTGTACCGCTCGGTACGACCGACTTGTTCGCCTCGCGCCAGGCGGTCAATCTCACCACCTTCGCGATCACTCCCGACCGGGCCATCCTGCGGCGTGGGGTGAACTACGCGACCACCATCACGCCGACCCTCGACTTCCTCGGCGGCGACTCGTTCGCACTCGCGTCGGCACCGTACACCGTGACCAACACCAGCGGTGAACCGGTTACGGTAACCACGTCGTTCATCACCACCTTCGGTACCGCTGGCAGTATGACCTCCGCCCTCAATACCACGGCCAACCCGGTTACCGTGTACGGTGTGCCCTCCGGCACCACGCAGGCGGGGGATCTGCACCAGATCCTCGTATCGGCGATCGTGGCGAGTGGCGGCGTGAGCACCACGCGCAACATCGTGCAATACAATCGCGATCTGGCCCCACGGACCCTTGCCCTCGGGCCGGCCCTCACGCCCCCCACCATCACTTCACTTGGCGTCGCCCCCTACACGCGATTCTCGGCGAGCGGCTCGTGGCAAAACGAGTACGCCGATGGCGTGGGGATCGGCTACACGAAGACCGCGACGGCCAGCAACTCGTGGACGATGTCGATGTCGCGCGGTTACGTGGGCACGGGCGCGGGAACGTGGTCACTCGTCATTCCCGATTTCAGCGGTGTGAGCGGTTTCAGTGCCGCGTGGGGGCTCGGCGGTGGCCCCATCAATGCCTCCGCCACCGCCTCGGGCACCATCACGGGGTTCAACACCAGCACCGGGCGATGGAATGAAGGTGGTCAGTTCCGCGCGGCCTCCCGCACGATCGCGGTGTCGCCATGATGGGCTGACCGCGTCAGCCTCGTTGCAGGGCCACACTCAGAACGCCCGAGGCCAGCCCTCGGGCGTTCTGCCTGAGCCACCGTGCTGTGCCCAGCGCGTCGACGCTCACCCCAGCTTCTGCTTCCGACGCTCGAGCGGGGTTACGTCGCGGCGCGCCGCCGGTGTGATGCCCACCTCCCGCGCCTTCGCGCGGAACTCGGGGCCGTGGTCCACCGGACGACCGGTCTCGTGCTGCCACTGATGCACCATTTCGTGCAACAGCGTGTGCATCGCCTCCCGCCATCCGTGCCTGGCAATGTGCCCACGCGACATCACGATCTCGGCAGGCAGGTGACGCGACCCCGGATCGTAGTGCCCGAGGCGCGTGGCCATGCGCCCCGACAGGCGCAGCGGGATGTGCTTGAGTGCGCCGGCGAACCACTGCGCATTGAGCTGCCGGTGCGCCTCGGTGAGTTGGGCGATGATGGCCACATCCCCCGGGCGAGGAGGCTCCTGACGGCGCGCGACCGGCGCGCGCTCCACATCGTGCGCGAGGATCACTTCACGCGCGGCGAGCCGCTCGGTCTTGTTGCGCGCCACCGCGAACGCCACGATGGCCCGAAGGACCGACTCCGGCGCCTCGGCGTAGCCCTCGTGCACCCGGAGCGTACGCCCGATGAGGGACACCATCACCGTACGCGTGCGCATCAGCACGAGCTGTTCCACGCCTCGGAGCCCCAGCTCCTGTAGCCGCGAGAACAGCACGGCCGTACGCGCCCGCAGCGCGGCACGCCCGATCGCCGGCTTCGCTTCCGACGGCGCATCCGTCGCCCCTCCGGCCACGGTCCCCACCACAGGGGCGGGGGCCGGAGCATCGAAGAAGAATCCGAGCTGCAGGTCGTCGGGGGCGGTCACCCGGGGAAAAGTGGCGCCACGGTCTTCACGGGGCAACGGCGCGGCGCCAGCGGGGCATGGGGCCGCCGGGCGATGACGGAGGGGTCGACGGCGTGTTCACGGCGAAGGGCGCGCTCGTCCCGCGTGGTTTGCGACGGAGAAACGGGCCGCGCTAACTTGCCGCCATGACCAATGTCCTTGCCCCCAAAGCGCCCCCCCTGC
>CAZNZG010000073.1:0-14077 GCA_964577455.1 uncultured Gemmatimonas sp.
CGGGCGCATCGAGGCGGGCCCTTGGTACGTACTTGCCGACAACCTCATCCCGAGCGGTGAGGCGATCGTGCGCAATCTCGAAGCCGGGCGGCGCGTACTGGCTCAGTTCGGTGCCGCCGCCCCAGCCGTCGCGTACTGCCCCGATACCTTCGGTCACCCCGCCGCGCTGCCCACGATTGCCCAGGGGTTCGGTCTCCCCGTGGCGGTCGTCTGGCGGGGAGCCGGTGGACGGTCGCACCCGCCGTACGACGCATTCCGTTGGCAGGCCGCCGATGGATCGGCCGTCCTCGTGCATCATCTGCCACCCGACGGCTATGAGTTCGGCAGCGCGCTTCCCACGGACCACCTGGCAGCCCGCGAGCGCTGGCAGCGCCTCTTCACGCTCTTTGCGCAGCGCAACCAGCTGGGCATCGTGTTGCTTCTCAACGGGGCCGATCACCACGCCCGACAGCCGGATTTGCCCCGTGCCATTGCCGCGCTAAGACGCGCTGCCGGTTCGCACGTGCGCATCGAGGCCACCACGCTCGCGGCCTGGGCCCACCGTTTCGGCGAGGCCGCGGCGTCCGCCCCGCTGACCTTCCTCACCGGCGAACTGCGCGACTCGCACGGGTACACTTGGACCCTTGGCGGTACCCTGGGCACCCGTGCACACCAGAAGCGGCGCAACGCGCTGCTCGAGCGCGGGCTGCTGCGCGACGTGGAACCGTGGCTCGCACTCGTGCGCCTGCACGACCGCGATACTACGGCACACGCCGTACGCAACACGGCGCAACTCAGCATGGCCCAGCTGCCCGAACTGCTGCATCGCGCCTGGGAAGACCTGTTGGCCACGCATCCGCATGACACGCTCTGCGGTTGCTCCGTCGATGCGGTGGCCCGTCACATGGACGTGCAGCAGGAACTGGTCGCCGAGCAGGGAAAGGGACTGCGCGAGGCGGCGTTGCAGCTTCTGTTGCACCATGACCCTGTGATCGCCCGCGAGGGGACACCGGCATTCGACTGGCGAAACCTTGTGGTCCGCAACCGCGCGGCGCGCTCGCGCGGCGGTCTCGCGTTCGTGCAGTTCGAGCACACGCTCGCCGATGTGCCGGTGGGACCAGGCAGCGCTGCCATGCTGTCGAACGGAGCGGCGAGCGGGTTCGAGGCACCGCTCACCGTTGACCGGTGGGCCACGCAGCCGCTCTCGTCGCGTACCGCATTCGCTCGCCGAGAGTCACCGCAGCATTATCCGGACAACGACCTCGTCCAGCGGCAGCGCACGCTGCTCTGGGTCCCGCCGGTTCCCGCCTCCGGTGTGCGTGTCTGGACCGCTGCGGAATTGGGGGCCGACACTTCGTCACCGCCACATCCGGTGGAGGTGGTCGACAGCGGGGACGCATGGCGCGTCTCCAACGGTCGCCTCTCGCTGATGATCGCACGGCAAGGCGGCGTGTCGCTCACCGTAAACGACCGCACACTGCACGATCTGTTGCACGTGGAGACCCAGCGCGATGACGGTGACAGCTACACGCCCGCGCTGCGCGGGGGTGCAGAGCGACTGCGATGCGTAGGCGCGCAGCTGCTCGCCGATGGCCCCTTGCGCGCCACAGTGCGGCTCACGTGGGTCGCCGGCCGCCGCACCGCGCGCCGCGATGGGGCCGCCGATGGTCGCCTCGTCGTGCACACCGACCTGCACGTGGATGCCATGTCGGCGGCGGTGCAGTGCGACGTGCACGGTACGTCGCAGCGAACCGATCATCGCACGCGTCTCGTGTGGAACACCGATGTGCGCGAATCGCGCACGTGGGCCGATGCGGCCTTCGGACCGGTGGAGCGCGTGCCGCTGCAGGTCGATCCGCTTGCGGCACGGACGGAGCATGTCGTGCCCACGATGCCCATGCACCGTTGGCTCATGCACGCCAACGTGCTGTACGGCGCGACCATGATCGCCGACGGGTTGGCAGAAGCGGAAGCGCGCGACGGCTTGCTCGCGCTCACGCTCGTACGCGGGATCGGCGAACTCTCGCGCAATACGTTGCCGGAACGTCCCGGTCATGCCGGGTGGCCATCGCCCACGCCGGGGGCGCAGTGTCTCGGCCCCTTCGCCGCACGCACGGCGCTCTTTCTGCACGGCCCCATGTGCGACGACACGCTGTCGCGGGTGCGCGACGTGTGCGACGACGTGCTGTTGCCCCTCGTGGGCGAGAGCTGGCGCGATTACACGGGGAGCGTGCGCTCCGTCGCGGGGCCGCAGCTCATGGGGGAGGCCTTCGAGGCGAGCGCGATCACGCTGTCGCAGCATGACGAACGTGCCGTGGTGCTGCGCGCAGTGAACCTCACCAGTCGTACCGCCGATGCCACCTGGCATCTCCCCGACGCTGGGCCGTGGGTGGCCACGCTCTGCCGGCTCGACGAAACGCCGATCGAGGCGCCGTTCGCCTGCGGCGCGTTCATCACCGTGCATGCGGCCCCGCGCGCCGTGATCACCCTGTTGCTGCGGCGCGCGTAACGGATCGTGCGGTGGTGGGCGGCTCACCACTGTCCGCGCCGGTTCTGCCGTCGTGGCCCAGTCGCTCGCCCACCAGCGTGGCGCTCACCACTGTGGCGATCAGCGCCACGCCGGGCGTGAGGGCGATCCACGGCGCCACCATCAGCCACTCGCGACCGCCGGCAATCATGTTCCCCCAACTGGCCATGGGCGGTTGCACGCCGAGCCCGAGGAACGAGAGACCGCTCTCCAGCACGATGGCGTTCCCCACGCCAAGGGTCATCGCCACCATGGCGCTGCCGAGGGCATTGGGGAGCACGTGTCGCCACATGAGGCGCGATGACGGCACGCCGAGCGCCTGTGCCCCTTCCACGTACGGCAGTACGCGGATCCGCTGCACCTCCGCGCGTACCAGCCGCATGACCGACATCCAGCCGGTGAGCCCGAGCACCACGATCACCACACCGAGCCCCGGCCCCCAGAGCGCGGCAATCACCAGCAGCAACACGAGGCGTGGCACCGCCAGCAGCGCGTCCCCCAACGCGGTCACCACACGATCCGTCAGCCCGCCTTGCCAGCCCGCGACGACGCCCAGCACAATGCCGATCACGCCCGACAAGGCCGACCCGGCCACACCCACCAGCAGCGAAATGCGCGCGCCGATGCTCAGACGGAGCGCGAGATCACGCCCGAAGGCATCGGTGCCCAGCAGATGAAACGTGCCCTGCTGATCGCGGCCCAAAGGCGGCACCAGTCGGGTGGCGAGCACGTCGCCGATGTCACGCGCACCCTCGCCGGCGATCAATGGCCCGACCAGCGCGACCAGTGAGATCAGCACCAGCACGGCGACCGGCGCGGTGATGCCACGCGCCTTCATCGGCGCCGCCGCGGATCGAGGGCCCACAGTGCGAGATCGGCGAGCAGATTGGCGGTCACCACGGCGGCGGCGTACACCAGCGTGAGCCCCAGCACCACCGGATAATCACGCGATGCGATGGCGCCGAGCATCGTGCGGCCAAGGCCGGGCCATGCGAACACCTGCTCCACGAACACCGATCCGGCGATCACGCCGGGCAAGGTGAGCCCGAACAGCACGACCAGCGGCGTGAGCGCCGTACGGAGTACGTGTCGCAGCGCGATGCGCGTGCGCGACAACCCTCGCGCCGCGGCGCTCGCCACATGCGGGGCGTGGGACGCCTCGCGCACCGACTGTCGGGCGTAGCGGGCCACGCCGGCCGCGCCGGGAAGCCCCAGCACGAGGAGCGGCAGCACGGCGTGCCGCCAGCGATCGCCCCAGCCGCTGATCGCAGGATCGGCAGCAGGCGACTGCATGCCGAACGCCGGGAGGCGCATCCAGTCGGGCAGGCCGAGCCACACCACGCCGCTCGTGAACACCGTGACCAGCGCCAGGGCGAGCCAGAACCCCGGGGCCGCGAACAGCGCGGTACTCAGTACGGTGAGCGTGGCGTCTGTTCGGCGC
Source organism: uncultured Gemmatimonas sp. (assembly GCA_964577455.1). Taxonomy (GTDB): domain Bacteria; phylum Gemmatimonadota; class Gemmatimonadetes; order Gemmatimonadales; family Gemmatimonadaceae; genus Gemmatimonas. Next base: position 3,948 of record CAZNZG010000073.1, read on the forward strand.
CCCGCCCGCAGCGCCTGATACACTCCGAGCCCGGTGCCGGCCACGAAGCTCACCAGCAGCGACACGCCGCCGAGAAAGAGCGAGACAGGCAAGGCTTCGGCAATCACGGCCCGCACCGGCATGGACCGCACGTAACTGGTTCCCAGATCGCCCTGCAGCACGTCACCCACCCAACGCACATATTGCACGGGCCATGCGGCGTCGAGTCCGAGGGTGGCACGCAGTGCCGCCGCCTCCTCGGCGGTGGCCGTGGGGGCAATCAGCAGCGTCGCCGGGTCACCCGGCGCCAGGTGGATCAGCGCAAAGGTGAGCGTGGTGACCAGCCAGAGCAGGATGAGCGCGTCGAACACGCGCAGCGAAACACGGCGCACGGCAGGATGATGCCTCGCGAAACGGCAACGTCAACCCGCGCGTCGCAGAGCGACCGGAGGTGGGCCGGCCCGCGGCGCTCGGGGATGGGCTCGACCACCCGGGCGCTCGTGACTGCCATGCTCGTGGCCGCGTGCAGCGCGCCACCGCGGCAGCCGGGGACGGCGGTCATGGCGTCGGGTACCGATCTGGAATCGGCCAATCCGCTGGTGACCGTGCATCCCCTCTCGCGGCAGGTGCAACGGCATGCGCTCTTCGTCACCCTGGTACGGCTCGACAGTGCCCTGCAACCGGTGCCCTACTTCGCGCGGCGATGGGTCTGGGACGACACCCGTCGCACCGTGACCTTCACGCTCGACTCCACACTCCGCTGGCACGACGGGGCGCCCACCACCGCGCACGATGTGGCGTTCACGCTCCGTACCGCCGCCGACTCGGCCCTCGGCTCCCCTCGACGCGGCGACGTTGCCGTGATCGAGTCGGTGGACGTGCCCGACGCCCGCACGGTGCGCCTCACCTTCCGCGCGCCACTCGCCTCGCTGCCATCGGTGCTGGCGGAACTGCCGCTGGTGCCGCAGCACCTCCTCGACACCGTGCCCACCAGCCGGTGGCGCAGTCACGCCTTCTCCACGGCGCCGGTGGGAAATGGGCCGTTCCGGTTCGTATCCCGCACACCGGGACGCCAGTGGCGCTTCGCGCGCAATGACGCATTCCCCGAGGCGCTTGGTGGCCCGCCGCCGTTGCGACATCTCGTGGTTGCCGTGGTGGATGAGGCCGCGACCAAGTTCGCCGGGCTCGTGAGCGGTGAGCTCGACGTGGCCGGCGTGTCGCCCACCATGGCGCGCCTCGTGCAGCAGGATCCCACGCTGGCACTCGTGTCGCCGCCGGCGCTCTTCAGCACCGTGCTGGCCTTCAACACCACCCGCGCCCCATTCAACGATCCGCGGGTGCGTCAGGCGGTGTCGCTCGCCGTGCAGCGCCCTCGCATCGTGAACGCCGCGGTGGCCGGCTTCGCCGTGCCCGCCGTGAGTGCGCTTCCGCCCGGGCTTCCCGTCTCGCCGGCGGTGCCGTCGGCGTCCGTCCTCGACGCCGGAATGGCCAAGGCCATACAGCGGGCCGACAGTCTGCTCGATGCGGCCGGTTACACACGCGCGGCCACTGGTGGGCCGCGTGCGCGCAACGGGACGGCGCTGCGGCTCACGCTCCTCTCGGTGGGCAGCGGCGACATGGCGGTGGAGCAGCTCGTCCAGGCTGATCTGGCGGCGCGAGGCATTGCCGTCGACATCCGCGTGCTCGAACTGGCCACGTTCCTCTCCACCGTGCGCAGTACCGACAAGCCCTTCGACGTGGCGTTCACCGGCATCCCCGGCGACATCGCGCTCGGCCACCTCTCTGCGCTCTTCGATTCGGCGCAACGGGGCGGGGCACTCGATTACACCGGCTTTCACGCGCCGGCGCTCGACGAGGCACTCGCCCGCGCCAGGCAGGCGGCCCCAGCCGAGGCGCGGGCGGCGTGGTCGCGCGTGGACAGTCTCCTGCAGCACCACATGCCCGTGGCTTGGCTCTATCATGCCCGTGGCGTTCAGGGGCGTTCCCGCCGCCTCGAACATGTGGAGATGGATCTGCGCGGCGAACTGGTCTCCGTGGCGCGCTGGACTCGCCGCGACGAGCCCTGACACCCGGTCGCCACGCACCGCACCACCCGACGCCTGCCGTTACGCTTCCCACTGGCAATCCCCCGTGCTGCTTCCGATCGACCTCGCCGCCCGACGTTTCGCCACCGCGCCCGGTACCTCCCTTGGCGTGCTTGCCGATGCCCTTGCCGGTGAGCTCGCGCCGCTCCTGCATGCCGAGCTGCCCATTCCCGCCCACAAGGCGAGGCTCACCCGCGGCGGCGGCCGCTGTCCGGTACACGGTGGGCTGCTCGACTTCGACCCGTGGCGCCCGCAGGCGCATCGATGCCCTCGCTGCGCGCAGGATTACACGGGCAGCGATCACGACCAGTGGTGGGCCATGGGCGCGCAGCTCTGGACCGCCGAGCGGGCCGTACATGCCGCCGCGCTCTTCGCCCTCCGCGGCGACGAGGCGCACCGTGATCTCAGCGTGCGCATCCTGCGCACGGTCGCCGAGCGATATCACACGTGGCCCAACGCCGACAACGCGCTCGGTCCCACGCGCCCGTTCTTCAGTACGTATCTCGAGTCGATCTGGCTCATCAACATCGCGCACGCTCTGGCGCTGCTCGAAGCGGTGCCGTCCAACGGAGATCGTACGGTGCCGGCGCTGGGCGGTGTGCTGCGCGACCGGCTGCTCGACCCCAGCCGTGCCCTCATCGCGTCGTATCACGAAGGGCGATCCAATCGGCAGGTGTGGAACGAAGTGGCGGTGCTCAGCGCCATGACGCTGCTGGGCCGCACTCCCGAGGCGATCGCGCGCGCGCACGCGCCGGGGTCGCTGTTGTCGCTGCTGCACGACGGCCTCCTTCCCGACGGCAGCTGGTACGAGGGGGAGAACTATCACCAGTTCGCACACCGCGGGCTCTGGTACGGCGTACAGTGGCTCGCCGCGGTGGGCGCGCCACTCGCGCACGACCTCGACGCGCGCTTTCACGACGGCTTCGTGACCCCCTTCGCCGGGCTCCTTCCCGACGAAACACTCCCCGCCCGGCGCGACTCGCAGTATGCGGTCTCCGTGCGCCAATGGCGCTGGGCCGAATGGTGCGAACTCGGGTACGCGCATCGCGCCGATGCACGACTCGCCGGCCTCCTGTCGCGCCTCTACGATCACACCACCGCCGCGCGGCCGGTGGAGGCGCGCGCGGTGGCCCGCGCGTACTCCACCGCCGACGCCGAACGGAATGGCCCGCCCACCCGGCTTTCGCGCGCCGACTGTTCGTGGCGTGCGCTGCTGGCCGCGACCGTCGCCCCGGTTCCCGCCGGCACATGGACACCCGTGAGCCTCGTGCAATCGGCGCAGGGGCTCGCTGTCCTGCGGCGCGAACGGGCGCAGGTGTACGTGGCGCTCGAAGGTGGCGTGACCGGCGGCGGGCACGGGCATCCCGATCGGCTCGGGCTCACCCTGCAGATCGGCGCCCAACGGATACTCGACGATCCCGGCACCGGCAGCTACGTGGAGCGCGTCCTGCACTGGTACCGCAGTACCCTCGCGCATCATGCCCCCTTCGTGAACGGCGCCTCGCAGACCCGCACGCCGGCTTCCCTGCTCGCGTTCGAGGATCGCGGGGGCGCCGGGTGGGTCGCCAAGCAGGTCGACGGCCTCTCGCCCGGCGTGCGCGCCACGCGTCGCATCATCGTCTGCGACGGGTACCTCATCGACGTGCTCGACTGGGAGAGCGATCGAAACGTGGCCTTCTCCCTTGCGCTCGCCTCCGGCGCATGGAACACCACCATCCCCGCGTGGAAGGCGGCGGCGTGGGCCGGCGCCGGTGGCCTCGAGGATGGAGCCGACTTCCTCGCGAACGTGGAAGAAGCCGAGCACGCCCCGGCTACCGTCGTCTTCAGCATGCCTCCTGGCGAGGCATCGTGCGCCGTGCGCGCGTGGTATACCACGCGCCAGGCGGCCACGTGGACGCGGGCGCTTGCGCCGGGAGCTCCCGGCCACTCGCCGGCCACGCGCTATCTCGTGACCGAATGCGGCACGAACGGGCGCATCGTGGGCGTGTGGAGTTGGGGGCCGAACGTCGACGCGCACGAGGGGCAGGGTGACACCGTGGCCACGGCGGTCACCCTCGATGCCGTCGGTACCCCCGTGGCCGTCGTCACCACGGCCGATGGCACCATCGCCTCGCACGAGCCGGCGCCGCACGGCTGGCACATTGGTCTCGTGGCGCGTCACTCCCGCAGCAGCATCGACCTCGAGGGGCTCTGTGTTGGGGCAGTCCCTGCCGATTTCGAGGGCGCCCCGTCCACTGTCCCCGAGGCACCGCCGCATGAGGTGCCGCTCGTCGCCCCCGACGCGATCGATCACCTGGGGCAGTGCATCGAGGGCGCTTCGCACCATCACCTCGGCGTGGCCAGCTACGTGGCCACCGAGGACCCCTACGGCGGCACCAACAGCCCCGAGGCGATGGTCTCGCTCGCCGCCGATGCTGCGCGCATCGTGGTGCGCGTGGCCGTGCATCTGGCGCGTGCGCCACACCCGGGCATTGGCGGTATGGCCGAGCAGGTACCCGACAATCCCCTCGACAACGAGCGCGCCGACATCAACGCCGATGGGCTGCAGCTGCGATGGCGTGATCCCGGGCAGCCCACGGGGCAGGGCGGGGTACTCGTGGTGCCCACCCACGGCAGCGCGGCTCGCGTGACATCGCTCGTGCCCGGCGTGCCGCTCCCCGAGGTCACCAGCCTCGCCTCACCCGAAGGCTGGATGGTCCAACTGGCGTGGCCCCGGGCGTCGCTGTCCACGCCATCGTTCGGACTCGCGCTGGCCGTGAATGAGTGCCCCCCGTGGCGCGAGCGGCGCCGTGGGCAGCTGCTGCTGCAGGGCGGTGGCGGATTCGGGTACCTGCGCGGGGATCGCTTCGACCCGGCGCAGGAAATGCTCCTTCATCTGCCCGATCCCGGTGTCTCGCCGCGCGCGGCAGACTGAACGCCCCGGATCCGCTATCTTCCGCCCATGTCCGAATCCATTCTCGACCAGGTCACCGTCGTCCTCTACGAGTCGCAGGACTCGATCAACATCGGAGGCGTGGTGCGCGCCATGAAGAACATGGGCGTGCGCGACCTGCGGCTCATCCGGCCGTGCCCGTACGATCCCCATAGGATCGAGCAGGTCGCGCACGACACCCGAGACATCGTGGAACGGATCCGGCACTTCGACACCATCGACGAGGCGCTGGCGGACTGTGTGTACGTGGTCGGCTACTCCGGGCGGCGTCAGGCCGCTCGCTGGCCGCGGCACACGCCGCGCTCGGCCGCCGTCGACATGCTCGAATACGCGCAGACCGGACGCGTGGCGATCATGATGGGGCGCGAGGATCACGGCCTTCCCAACGAGGCCCTCGATCGCTCCAACGCCATCTGCACCATCCCCACCACCGAGCACTTCTCGCTCAACGTGGCACAGGCCTGCCTGCTGGGGCTCTACGAACTGCATGTGCTGGCCGGTGATGCCACCAAGCCCATTCCCGCGCCACGTCACAAGTCGCCCGCGCCCACGAAGGAAGAGTACGAGATGACCTTCGCCGACATGGAGCGGGCGCTCGAGGCCATCGCGTACTTCAAGACGCGCAACGAGGAACTCATGATGCGGAGCTTCCGCTCCCTCGTCTTTCGGGCGGCCCCGGACTCGCGCGAACTGCTGCTGTTGCGCACCGCCAGCATCGAGGTGCTGCGCACCATCGAACGCGAGTCGCGACTGGCCGTGCAACGCGCGCTGGCGGCTCACGACGCATGACCCGGGGCATCTCGTTCGAGCACCTGCCGGATGACGACTGGCGCGCACGCGCCGGCGATGTCATTCCCGGCGGCAGCTCGACCGGGAGCAAGCGTCCCGATGCGCTGTACGGAACGCGCGCGCTGGATGCGGTCGTGCCTTCGCATTACGAGCGTGCCGAGGGATGCCGGGTCTGGTCCACCGATGGCCGCAGCTTCGTGGACTGCGGCATGGCCTTGGGCGCGGTGGGGATCGGCTATGCCGACCCATCCATCACGGCAGCCGTCGTGAAGGCCGCCACTGCGGGCTCCGTCAGTTCGCTGCCGCATCGGCTCGAGGTGGAGGTCGCGGAAGCGCTGGTGGATGTGATCCCCTGCGCCGAACAGGTGCGTTTTCTCCGCACCGGCGCCGAGGCGAGTGCGGCAGCCATCCGGCTCGCGCGCACGTACACGGGGCGCGAACGCATCATCGCCTGCGGGTACTTCGGCTGGCTCGACTGGAACAGCGACGCGCGTGGCGTCTCGGAGCAGGTCAAGCTGCAGGTCACCTGGATTCCGTACGACGACGTGCGCGCCCTCGATGCCGCCATGGCGGCCGGAGAGACTCCCGCGGCCATCATCATCGAACCGCTCGTGCACGAGATCGCGTCACCCGCATGGCTGGCCGCCGCGCGTCGTGCCGCCGATGCCGCGGCCGCCGTGCTGATCTTCGACGAGGTCAAGACCGCCTTTCGCGTACGCACCGGTGGCGTGCAGGCGCTGCACGGCATTACGCCCGATCTCACGACGCTGGGCAAGGCCATGGCCAACGGCTATCCGCTCGCGGCCGTGGTGGGACGTGCCGATGTGATGAGCGCCGCCATGCGCACGTGGATTTCCTCCACGGCCGCCGCTGAAACCACCGGACTCGCGGCGGCGCGTGCGGTGCTGGAATGGCACGGTCGCGTGGATGTGTGCGATCGCATGGCCACCGCTGGTGGCCTGTTGCAGGAGATTGTCGGCTCCGCACTCACCGAAGCGCCGTGGGTGGGCGTGAAGGCCGAGGGGCCGCCCATGATGTGGCGGCTCACCGCGGAGGTCCCCGAACAGCTCGATGCGCTCGTGGCGGCCGCTGCACGGGAAGGCGTGCTGCTGAAGCGCGGTGCCTACCAGTTCGGAGCCGTTGCGCACGATGATGCGGCGCTCGATGATGTGGCGCGCGTGATGCCCGCCGTGATGGAATCGCTCATGCCGGGTCCCCGGCGTGTGGGTGACTGACCCCGTTTCCTGGTAGCCGGAGTGACGCCTGTGAGTGCCCCCGACCTCGCTGCTTCCGAAGATCACATGCTGCAGGGCGTTGCCGAGCCGCTCGGCGGACCCGAGCCGCTCATCGATCCACACGCGCACTTCCACACACCCCACACCAATCGGGTCGACTGGATGCGCTACAACGCCTCGCGCCTCGACATGGGCGAGCGCATCGGCATCCGGTGTCACGTGGCGTCGATTCTCGGGTCGTGGGGGCACACGTCGCCCACCTACTTCTCCTCCCCGCACGACCAGACGATCGCGAACGACTTCATGTTCGACCTCGCCGACCGTGAACGGCCGCGTGTAAAGGCATTCGTGGCGGTCAATCCCAACTTCACCGCGCATGCACTGCAGGAGATCGAGCGCGGCATGCAGCGTGGGGCCGTGGGGATCAAGCTTGCCGCCGGTCGGCGTACCACCGACTTCGCCCTGCTCGACGACATCGCCGCCGCGGCGGCTCAGTACGGTGTGCCGGTGCTGCAGCATATCTGGCAGCATCGTCGCCGCGAATGGCCCAATCAGGAGGCGTCCGACGGCGTGGAGCTCGCGCAGCTCGCGGTGCGCCATCCCCGAACGACCTTCCTGCTGGCACACATCGGCGGCGGTGGCGACTGGGCGCACACCAACCCGGCCGTGCGCGATGTCCCCAATATCGTGATGGACCTCTCCGGTAGCGGCATCGATCGTGGCATGATCGACGAGGCACTCCGCTGGGTTGGCGCCTCGCGCCTGCTCTGGGCCTGCGATCTCACGCTGTGCACGGGGCTCACCAAACTGCGGGCCCTTGCCTACACGGGGGCCTCGCCCGAGGAGATCGCCGACATGCGGTGGCGCAACGCCGTCCGGATCTTCCCTCCCGGAACCTTCGACGAGGCGCTAGCTCGACCGCTCACGTCTCAGCGTACTCCCTCGAGCCCCGCGGAGGGCGCATGACCGAATCGGGTACGACACTGACTGGTGGTGGTCCGGTCGACGTGACGGCGTGGATCGGCGGGTATCCGTTCCGCGACATCCCGCACCCGGAGCCGAGTGTACTGGCGCGCGTGCTCGCGCGTGAAGGGTTCGCCGCGGCGTGGGTGGGGCATCTCCCGGGTGCGTTCCATCGCGATCCCGTGCCGAGCAATCGCGCACTGTACGACGCGCTCGCCCCACATCGACACGTGCTGCATCCGGCGCCCATCGTGAGGCCGGACTGGCCGAAATGGGAGGAGCAGCTCCGTATTGCGCGAGATGAGGGGGCACCGGCCGTACGCGCCTACCCCACGCTGTGGGGGCTGGGGCCCGGGCATGGGGCCATGGCCGATCTGGCGCTGGCGTGCGGAGAGGCCGGTGTGGTGCTGCATCTCACGGTGCGCTTCGAGGATCTGCGTCAGCGGCACCACCTCGATTCGGCGGGCGACCTCTCGGCGGCGCACGTACGGCAGCTGGCTCGGCTGTCGGGATCGCGGGCGCGGATCGTGGTGGCGGGCGCCGGGCGCGACCTGATCGAAGAACTGCACTGGGGGCTGACGCCGGAGGAGCAGGCGCGGGTGTGGTACGACTGGCACTGGGTGTGGGGGCCGCCGGAAGACCATTTTGCGCACCTGGTGGCGACGGTGGGTCCGGAGCGGCTCGCGTGGAGCTCCTGGTGGCCGCTGCGGCTGACGCAGCAGGCCCGGGCACTGGTCGATTGCCTTCCTTTTGACGGAAGGGTGCCGCCGGACCGCTTCGCGCACGGCGGGACGATCCGGCCGTGAGGTCGTGCCGGTGCGTTTGGGATCACGGTTGAGCCACCTGTCCCGCCGGCGGTGCCGGTTGTCTCGACCAAGCGGTCCATAGAGCCTTGCCCGCAAACACATCGGAAAATTCAAGGGAACCGAACGGACGCCCGTCCGTTATGGCTCAGGGCGCGTGGACGTTCGAGCCTGGCTATCCCGCATCAGCGTAAATGCCTTACGTGAAGCTACGTTATGCACTTGCGTACAAATACGGGCCCGGACATACTTCGCGCTTGCAAAAATTTGGGTGACACCGACTTACACGGTTGGATCCGGCTGGTTCCAAAGGCCATCGGACCGTGTGGTCTCTCCTGATCGCATGACACGAGCCACGCCCTGCACCGCGGCAGGGGAGGTCCGACGTCATGCATGTCGCGTGTCCTCCAACCACCTACGCCTAACCGGCATTCCTTACCGGCACACGAGATGACGGTCAAGAAGAAGTGGACGGTGATCCCCGGGTTCCTCGCCCTTGCCGCAGCAGCCACGCTGCTGTCGGCGTACAGCGGCGCGTCGTCGTCGCAGGGCAAGATCGTCGAGCAGCCCGTCAAGTTCGTCCATGCACCGCACGTGCAGAAGGCAGGCATGAACTGTCTGTACTGCCACAGCGCCGCCAACAAGGCGCCCGATCCTGGCAACGCGTCGGTTTCGACGTGCATGGGCTGTCACACGCTCGTGAAGCCCCAGTCCGCTGAGATCAAGAAGATCGCGGCGTACTACCAGAAGGGGCAGCCGATCCCGTGGAACCGTGTGCACAAGGTGCCGGACTATGTCCAGTTCCCGCACATGCGCCACGTGAATGCCGGTGTGACCTGCCAGACCTGCCACGGCCAGATCCAGAATCAGGGCGCGCAGGGGCCGGACACCAACTACGTGCCCGTGCAGCAGGTGAACTCGCTCAACATGGGCTGGTGCATCAACTGTCACGTGCAGGGCTACAAGCCCGCAGAGGGTGCTCGCCTTGCCGGTCAGAAGGTGACGCCTGAGCTGGAAGCGATGCCCGCCAAGAAGGCGCGCTACGATTGCGCCGTCTGCCACTACTGATCATCGACCCTCGATCACGATGAGCACAGAAGCGGGGACCGGCGTCAAGCGCCGCGAATTCCTCAAGATCCTGGGCGCCACGGGCGCCACGACGGCAGTGGTGGGTTGCTCCTCCGAAAAGGTGGGCAAGCTCATCCCGTACGTCGCCTCTCCCGACAACACCGTTCCCGGTGTGTCGCAGTACTACGCAACGACCTGCCGTGAATGCGCGGCGGCCTGCGGCGTGCTCGCCGAGGTCCGTGACGGTCGCCCCATCAAGCTCGAGGGGAACCCCGAG
>CAZNZG010000074.1:0-13976 GCA_964577455.1 uncultured Gemmatimonas sp.
CGACCGCGGCAATACGGTCCTCGTGATCGAACACAACCTCGACGTTATCAAGACGGCGGACTGGATCGTGGATCTCGGGCCCGAGGGCGGTGTGCGCGGTGGTACGATCGTGGCCCAGGGTACCCCGGAGGAGGTGGCGCGCGTGGAGCAGAGCCACACCGGTCGCTATCTCGCGCCCATGCTGTCCGCTCGCTGACACCGCGGTACATTGCGCGTATGGTTTCTCTCCTCGACATCATCGGGCCCGTCATGGTCGGGCCCAGTTCCAGTCACACCGCCGGTGCGTGCCGGCTGGGGCTGCTCGCGCGGTGCCTCGTGGGTGGCACGCCGGAAAAGGCGCTGGTCGAACTGCACGGCAGCTTCGCGCGCACCGGTGAGGGGCACGGCACCGACAAGGCGATCGTTGGTGGGCTCATGGGCTTCCGCCCCGACGACGAGCGCCTTCGTACGGCACTCGACATCATGGAGCGTGAAGGACTCGCCTACACCTTCGAGAAAACGTCGCTGGGTGACGACGCGCATCCGAACACCGTGCGCATCTCGCTCGAACGTGGCGGTCGGCACTCACAGATGGTGGGCGCCTCGCTCGGTGCCGGTCGTGTCCTCGTCACCGAAATCGACGGGTATCCGGTCGAGGTCTCCGGCAACCTTCACACGATCGTGCTCGTCGCACACGACGTGAAGGGATCGGTCGCACGGATCGCCGGCATCCTCGCCGATGCCAACGTGAACATCGCCACGCTCAAGCTGTCGAGAAAGGAGCGCGGCGGCGATGCCTTCATGGTGATCGAAGTGGACGAACAGCCCGGCGAAGCCGTGCGCGATGCCATTCGCGAGCTGCCGTGGGTCACGTGGGCGTTCCGTCTCGACAAGGTGAGTGCCTGATGTATCGCAGTCTTGCCGAAGCCATTCGTGATGCCGAAGCGCAGGGCACCACCATCAGTGCCGTCGCGCTCGCAGCCGAAGCCCGTGATCAGGGGCGCCCCGTGTCGGAAATCCGCGACGCGCTCCGTCGGGCGCTGGCCGTGATGCGCGGCGCCGTCGAACGCGGCCTCGTGGGCGATCTGCGCAGCGCGTCGGAACTGGTGGGCGGTGATGCGGCGAAGCTGCGCACCGGGCCGGACGGTCCGCTCGCCGGCACGCCCTTCCGTGACGTGCTCGCGCGTGCGTTGGCCGTGCAGGAAGTCAACGCGGCCATGGGCGTTATCGTCGCCGCGCCCACCGCGGGCGGTGCCGGTGTGTTGCCCGCCGTCCTCACAGGGCTCGCGGCGGCGCAGCAGATCGACGACGAGCGCGTCATCGACGCCCTCGCCACCGCCGGACTGATCGGCGCCGTGGTCGCGGAACGTGCGTCGCTGTCTGGTGCCGAAGGCGGGTGCCAGGCCGAAACCGGTGCCGCCGCCGGCATGGCGGCAGGCGCGGCAGTGGAAATGCTCGGAGGCACGCCGCGACAGGTGGGCCATGCGACCGCGTTGGCGCAGCAGGGCACGCTCGGGCTGGTGTGCGATCCGCTTGGCGGCCTCGTCGAGTTGCCCTGCGTGTTCCGCAACGCCACCGGCGCGGCGATTGCCCTCGCGGCCATCGAGATGGCCATGGCCGGTGTGGAGTTCGCCATCCCGGCCGACGAGGTGATCGATACCATGGGCGAGATCGGCGCAAGCATGGATGTACGCTATCGCGAAACCGCGGGTGGCGGGCTGGCGGCCACGCCGACCGGGCGCAGGCTCGCGCGAGAACGACTGTACGACCTCAAGCGCGCCGGCGGATGACGCGGCGCGCGGTGGCTGCTGTCGCTGCCGTCCTCGGGGTGACGCTCGCGCTGGGCGCCTGTCGTGACGGCACCCGCGGCCGTGGCCGCTGGGTACGCGCGGGAGAGACGGTCATGCGCGACGTGGTGCGCAGTGGCACGTTCGAAGACCGCACCTTCAGCGAAGCGTCGGGGGTGGCCGCGTCGGTGCGCGAACCCGGTGTGTTCTGGGGCAACAACGACAGCGGCAACGACGAGCGCCTCTTCGCCTTCGACAGCGCCGGTCGGAGTCTTGGTGATGTGCGGATTCGCAACACGCGGAACCGCGACTGGGAGGCACTCACCGGAGGCCCCTGTGTGGACGATCCGGGGGCGCGGTGCCTGTACATCGGTGATGTGGGCGACAACGGGGCGAGACGCGACGTGGTGGTGCTGTACGCGCTGCGTGAGCCGTCGCGGCGGTCGGGGCAGGTGAGCGCCTCGCATTCGCTCGACGTGCGCTACGCCGATGGGCCACACGATGTGGAGGCGATGTTCGCCGGTCCCAACGGTTCGCTCTGGCTGATCACGAAACGGCCGGATCGCGCTGGTTCGGGCGGCTGGCGACCGTCACGGGTGTACGAGGTACCCGCCAGCGCGTGGGTAGCAGGGGCCCCCTATGTGGCACAGGTCGTGGACTCCGTGAACATCACGCCGGTCAAGGGCGCCTCGCACGACTGGATCACCGACGGCAGTCTCTCGGCGGTGCAGTCGGACGGCGCCCGTCGTCTGGTGCTCCTGAGCTACGGGGCGGTCCATGTGTTCATGGCCGATTCGGCCACTGGACGGCCGGGATCGCTCCTGGCCCGCTGTGCCCTGCCCATCAAGGACACATCGGCAGAAGGCGTGTCCTGGCTGCCGGACGGCCGGATCCTGCTGGTCAATGAGGGGAAAGGTGGCGCCCTGTATACCGGCCGGTGCCCCTGACGGTATCTTGCCACGGTCGGGCCGGGGTTGCCCGGCTCGGGGCGAAACGAATCACCCGGACCTGCCGTACGGATCAGCATCCGAACCCACAGGAAACTGCAAATGGTCACGCGTGAAGACATCGAGGCGTTTCTCGATCGGCTCAGTGCCGACGGCGCCACCTATCAGGAAGTCGAACCCGGGCTCTGGGTGGTCAGGCCGGGCGGCGCACTCGACTTCGACGTCGTGGTCACCCACAATCCGCCGGTGGTGCTACTGCGCGTGAAGGTCATGCCCCTCCCCACGGATGCCGGCGAGGCGGCAGCGCTCAACAAGCGGCTCCTCCAGCTCAACGCCACCGACCTGCTGCACGGGGCGTACGGCATCGACGGCGACGCCGTGGTACTCACCGAAGCACTCGAACTTGCGCATCTGGACTTCGAAGAATTCCTCGCGTCGTTCGAAAGCATGACACTTTCGCTCACCGGACATCTGCGTGAGCTGGCCGCCTTCCGCGAGGCTCGTTGATTCATGGGCATCTTCGATCGGCTCTCGACCCTCATCAAGTCGAACCTGAATGACCTCATCTCCTCGGCGGAAAACCCCGAGAAGATGCTCAATCAGATCATCGTCGACATGCGTAACCAGCTGGCGAAGGCCAAGCAGCAGGTCGCTGCCGCCATCGCCGACGAGAAGCGGCTCAAGGACCAGGCCGATGCCGAGTTCAAGCTCGCCGACGACTGGGAGAAGCGCGCGATGCTGGCGGTGCAGGAAGGACGCGATGATCTCGCCAAGCAGGCGCTGATGCGCGGCCAGGAGCATCTCGAGCACGGACAGCAGCTCGCGACCACCTGGGAAGCGCACAAGATCGAGACGGAGAAGCTCAAGCAGTCGCTGCGCGACCTCAACGACAAGATCGAGGAAGCCAAGCGCAAGAAGAACCTGCTGCTGGCCCGTCAGCGTCGCGCCGAAGCCCAGGCGCGCATCTCGCAGACGATGTCCGGGCTTTCGGAGAACTCCGCGTTCGAGGCGTTCGCCCGCATGGAGGAGAAGATCACCTCCAACGAGCGTCAGCTGCAGGCTGCGCAGGAGATCGACGAGGAGTTCAGCGGCGATCGGCTGGCCGGCGAGTTCAAGCAGCTCGAGCGTTCCTCGGGTGGCGCCACGGCCGACGTGCAGCTTCTGCAGCTCAAGCAGCGCATGGGCATGCTCTCTGCCGGTGCGCCGCAGGCGGCGCGTCAGCTCGCAGCCGGCGCCACGGAAGTGGCCACGCCCGCAGCACCGCCGGCGCAGTTGCCCGCTTCCACGCCGTCATCCACGCCGGAGCAGAAGACCGCCGAGGCCGACCTGATTGCCGAGATCGAGCAGTTGGGACAGATCAACCCGCGCTCCTGATCGCGCGGCCCGGAACCCGTTCGCGGGTTCCGGCAGTTGATGCAGTCGAATGCGCCGACCGTGCCGCCACGGTCGGCGCTTCCGCTTTGTCCCTCGCCGCCGTCTGCCGATGTCCCGTCGATTCCTCATCCTCGCCGAAGGCAACTTCGGGCCGCTCACCTCCAAGACCGCCAACGCCTGCATCCGCTACGTGCCCGCAGAAGTGGTGGCGGTGCTGGACAGTACTCAGGCGGGCCGCACCTCCCAGGAGATCCTGGGGTTCGGGGGCAGCATCCCGGTCGTGGCGTCCTTCGCGGAGGGGCTGACGCATGCGCCGCGCGCGCTGCTGATCGGGATCGCACCGGCCGGCGGCCAGTTTCCGGTCACGTGGCGCACCATCGTCGGCGAGGCGCTGCGGGCAGGGCTCGACGTCTGGAGCGGCCTGCATACGATGCTCGGTGACGACCCCGAGTTTGCGGCGCTGGCGCAGGCGAGTGGCGCCACCATTCGGGACCTGCGTCGCGCGCCGGCCGATCTCGATGTGGGCTATGGGCGTGTGCGTGACGTGGATGCCACGGTCGTGCTGACCGTGGGCACCGATTGCAACATCGGCAAGATGACCACGCAGCTGCAGGTGCAGCGCGCCGTTCGGGCGCACGGCTACCGCGTGAACTTCGCCGCCACGGGACAGACCGGCATTCTCATCGAGGGGCGCGGGATCGCGGTCGATGCGGTCGTGGCGGATTTCATCGCCGGCGCCGCCGAGGCGCTCACCATCGAAGCGGCGCAGGATGCCGACATCGTGCTGGTGGAAGGGCAGGGGTCCCTGCTGCATCCGTCGTACTCGGGCGTCACGCTGGGGCTCATGCATGGTTCACTGCCGCAGGCCATGGTGCTGTGCGCACAGCCCTCGCGCACCACGATCAACCGCAATCCGTGGGTCGCGATTCCGCCGCTCAAGGACGTGATCGCGCTGTATGAGCAGGCCATGGCGCCGCTGCGCCCCGCCGACGTGATCGCGATGGCGCTCAACACCTTCGATCTCGACGAGGCAGCCGCGCGTCGTGCCATCGCGCGCGCGCAGGACGAAACAGGGCTCCCGGTAACCGATCCGGTACGCTTCGATCCCGCACCGATCGCCGACGCGATTGCCCGTTTCCACGCCGACCGACTCGCGCAGTAACGCCAGCGGGACGGTCGCGTGCGCGTAGGAACGATCCAATGCGCGACAGTCTGGTGACACAAGGCGGGAGGCGTCGTGGCATCGTGGCGCCATGCGACTCGACACTCCACTCCTCGCGCTGGTCGGCGCCTCGGTTGAATGGGAGGCCGGTACGCCTCCCACCTGCAGCGCCCGTATGCGCCTGCTCGACCGCGTGCATTTCACGGTGCACCGCGGTGACTGTGTGATCGTACACCACGATGACCCTGCCGGGGCGCGCGTGCTGCTCGCGGCTCTGGCCGGGCATCCGGCGCTCACGTTCGGCCGCATCCTCTTCGGCGAGCGACGGTGTGCCCCGCGCGTCCGTATCCGGCGCAGCAGCGTGCGCACCGACGTCATTGCGCCGATGCTCGAAGGCTGGCGTGATGCGGACCATGAGCGGGAACGCGAACATGCCGCCCTACGCAGGCCTTGTCTGCACGATTCTCAGCCGGTCGTGCATCTGTTGCGGGCCTCGCGCGAGGGGCCCGTCCACAATGTGGACGCGCGCCAATGGCGCTCCTGGGCCGCACGCGAGCGGCAGGCGGGTGGCGCCGTCGTGATCGTTGCGCGGCCGGAGCACGCGTTGGCGCCTGTCGGCGGTTCCCTCCGGGGGCTCACGGTGCACGCCAAGCCGCAACGATCCGATGGGAAACGCGCCGCCCGTATGCGCGAACGTGGCGCCCCCTACGAGTCGGTCTCGCTACGCACCATGCAGCTCCGTCACGGTCGACTCTTCGATGTGCGCAGCTGGCCGTGAGCCCTTCACCGTCGGATCCTGACACAACGCACGTCGGGGAGCACGAAGGGCGGTGCACACGGGGAGAACGCACTGTTCCCCCATGGCACCGTCTCTCCGTGCTCCCCGACGTGCAGCTGAACGGAAGAGCGCGATCGGGAAATCCCGGGTTACTGCCCGTTCGACGGCGCCGGCGTGGACACCCGATAGTAGCGGCGTTCCACGGCGGAACGCTTGGTGTCGAGATCCCACAGCGTGCTCTGAATCATGATGCCCCGCATGCGGCGCGTGTTCGTGAGCGGCGCCGGGGTGTGGCTCGCGCCCACCACGGCAGGCAACGGGGCCAGCGCTTCGTGCGAGATCACATCCGCCACGTTCGGATACTTCACGGTGCCGTCGGTCTTCTGCATGATGAACACCCGGCCCACCACCGGACGGCCGTTGATCAGCGTCTGCCCGGTGACCGGATCCACCGGCCAGGTCGCCGGGGCGGCGGGTGCCGCGGGGGCGGCCTCGACCGTGGCCACCTGCATCGAGTCCGTCGCCATCAGGGCGAGCGAGTCCTGCGCCACCAGCGAGTCGGGCACCGTGCTGTCCTGCGGCGCAGCACTATCGGCCGTCATGGGAGCGGCTGCCGGAGCGGCGGCGGGAGCGGCCGGTGCTGCCGGCGGCGCGGCCTGTGCGGGCTGCTCGCCATTGCGGGCGGCCAGGCCAACGGCCATCAGAGCCACCACGACGGCGGCGTTGCGGACGCGGGACGAACGCGGTGACGGAGACGGCGCTGCAGTCATGATCGGTACCGGAGAAGGGTGGGGAGCCAGGGGGGTGACAGCCCCCATAAATTGAACGCGTTACTTTGCGCAGAGATCCCGCGCGATTCAAGCACCCGAAATCCGGTTCCAGATGCCCGAGTTCCGCCTGTACAACACGCTCACGCGACGCGTCGAGCCGTTCGCACCCGTTGATGGTCACACGGTGCGCATGTACACGTGTGGGCCCACCGTCTACAACGCGGCGCACCTCGGCAACTTCCGCACGTTCCTCTTCGAGGATCTCCTGCGCCGCGTGTTCCGGCTGGCCGGCTGGAAGGTCGAGCAGGTCATGAACCTCACCGACGTGGACGACAAGATCATCCGCAAGGCGCAGGCGAATGCCCAGCACATCCTCGAGGTGACCGAGCCATACACGGCCCTCTTCCACAAGGACCGGCGCTACCTGCGCATCGAGGACGCCGAGCGCTATCCCAAGGCCACCGAGCATATCCCCGAGATGATCGAACTCGTGGAACGCCTCGTGGCCAACGGCGTGGCGTATGTGGCCGACGACGGCTCCGTGTACTTCGCGATCGACAAGTTCGCGGACTACGGCAAGCTCTCTCAACTCGACAAGCGCGAGGTGAAGAGCGGGGCCCGCGTGGCACAGGACGAGTACGCCAAGGAGAACGCGCAGGACTTCGCGCTCTGGAAGGCGGCCAAGCCCGAGGACGAAGCCACGGGCGCGGCCTGGGATTCCCCGTGGGGGCGTGGCCGCCCCGGCTGGCACCTCGAGTGCTCCGCCATGGCCATGAAGTACCTAGGCGAAACCTTCGATCTCCATGCCGGCGGGATCGACCTGATCTTCCCCCACCACGAGGATGAGATCGCGCAGAGTGAGGCGGCCACCGGCAAACAGTTTGCCCGCTGCTGGTGCCACGGCGAGTTCCTGCTCACCGACGGCGCCAAGATGGCCAAGCGGGTGGGCAACGTGGCCAACGTGGTGGAGCTCCGCGAGCAGGGGATCAGCGGCACGGTCTACCGCCACTTCGTGTTCAACGCGCACTACCGCAAGCAGCTCAATCTCGGGGAGGACTCCCTCGAGCAGTCGCGCGCGGCCGTCAATCGCATCGGGGCGTTTGCGCTCCGGCTGACCGAAGCCACGGGCGGCACGCCGGCACTGGCCGAGGCGGCCACGCGGGCAGAGCAGGCCTTCCTCGAGGCGCTGTTCGACGATCTCAACGCGCCCGAGGCGATGGCGGCGCTGTTCACGTTCATCACCGACGCCAACCGTGAGCTCGATGCCCTCGGCACCGACGCGGCGGCGCTCGAGCGCGCCCGCGCTGCCTTCAGGCTCATGGACTCCGTGCTGGATCTGGTGCCCGAGCAGGAAACCGAAGGGGAACTCGCGGCATGGGTGGAGGAACGGCTTGCCGCCCGCAAGGCGGCGCGTGAACGCCGCGATTTTGCCGCCGCCGACGCCGTGCGCGCTGAACTCACCGCCCGCGGCATTCTCATCGAGGATGGCGCCGGCGGAACACGGTGGCGCAGAGGTTGAGGCACGCTCCGTTCGTATGGCACCAAAGGACCACTCCGCGCTCGCGCGCGGTGGAATACTTTGGAAAACAGCTTACGAAAGGCAAGATTGGAGACAGGTGACGTGCCCGAATCGCGCATTCAGTTCGCGGTCGCGCTCGAGAAACTGATCGCATCGCTTCAGGCCGGTGAGTCGGGAGCGATCGTCCGCGAAAAGCTCGAACAGGTTGGGCTCCCGCTGGCTCAGCGAGACGTGATCGTGGCGGCGGAGACCGACGCCCTCCTGGTGAACGGTGAATCGCTTCCGAAGAGCACCGCGCCGGTCCTGCACGCCGTGCTGCGCGCGAACGGCGTGTCCCGCGTTTCGATGAGTGCCAGCACGACGCCGCGTGATCTGCTGCAGTTCGCCGCGTTGCTCTTCGACCATACCAGGACGGACTCCCAGTCGTTCGTCGAACTCTGGCAGGCCCGCGGAAGGTGGGACGTGCGCGTCGAGGCGGTCGAGGCGACGCATGACGACGCCGATGCCTTTTCGGAGGCGGCGCCGGACACCGACGGATCGCGTGGCGGGGATGATCCGCTGGCGCAGGCCGTTCGAGCAGTCCGAGCGGGAGCGTCGTGGAGCCCCGGAACCGCGGTCGGTGACCTGCTTGCGGAAGCGGGGGCAGAAGCGACCCGCCTCCTCCTCGAGCAACTCGCGCAGGCGGGAACGGCGGTGGAACGGCGGCGACTCTTCGACGCCATCGTCGACCTCCGCACGGGGTTCCCGCATATCGTGCGCGCCCTTTTCGACCCCGCGTGGTACGTGGTCCGAAATGCCGCGACGCTCATCGGGGAGATGCGCATCGCCGACGGCGAACGGGCACTTGTGGAACTGGTGTCGCATCAGGATGCGCGTGTTCGTGTCGCGGCCGTTACGGCGCTCTCGCGCCTCGACACTCCTGGGGCCCAGCAGACGATCGAGCGGTTCGCGAACGATGCGTCTCCACCGGTGCGTGCCGAGGTATGGCGGGCGTATGCTGCACGAACCGAGGCCCCGCCTCCGACGACCGTGGCCAATGCCCTGCGCATGGATCGCGATCTCACGGTGCTGCGCCACGTGCTCACGTGCCTCGAGCGGCATCCGCAGCCGCAAGCCGCCCCGCACCTGATCCGGCTCTGTGCCCGGATGATTTCCGAACGCCAGGACCCGGCCATCACGTTCGATGCGATCGAGCTGCTGATCGTCCAACGTCCGCGGGCGGTGTCGACGTTGCTGCGGGCGATGCTCGATTCTGGCCGGCCGTGGGTTCAGGCGCGGGCCCAGCTGCTCGAGCTGCGGCTTCAGCAGCGGCTCGCCGAACTCGGCTCCGACATCGCCGGCTGAACGGACCGGTCGGACTGACCATCTGGGCCGACCGCAATCGGGCGCGCCGGGGGGAGCTACCGAAAGTGCGGGGGGGCCATTATGCTTGGAGACTCCGGGAGTTCGGGTCCTTTCTGCTGACGTAGCTCAGTTGGTAGAGCAGCTGATTTGTAATCAGCAGGTCAGGGGTTCGAGCCCCCTCGTCAGCTTACGCGGCGGGATTGCGGCAGCCGGCGCGTCTTGGGTGGGGTACTCAAGTGGCCAACGAGATCAGACTGTAAATCTGACGGCGCAAGCCTTCGAAGGTTCGAATCCTTCCCCCACCACTGTATCACAGCAGGACTGCTGGATCGCCAAACGGTCCGGCGGGTAGCACGAAGGCAACGCGGGAGTAGCTCAGTTGGTAGAGCGCTAGCCTTCCAAGCTTGATGTCGCGGGTTCGAGTCCCGTCTCCCGCTCTTTGGTTCTCGCAGGTGCAGGACGCTCACGTAGCTCAGTCGGCAGAGCACATCCTTGGTAAGGATGAGGTCACCGGTTCGATCCCGGTCGTGAGCTCTACACGAATCGCCCCCGTCGCCTCCGGTGACGGGGGCTTTTCCGTTTCTGGTGGTCCCCTCGGATCACGCAAACAAAACGGAACGGGCCGTCCACCTCGGTGGACATTCGTGCGCCCACCTCCCGGGACACCTCGTAACAAATCGGCTGTTCGTGGGGGAATTGAGGTTCGAAGGTGATGTGAGTCACGACCGTGGCAACGGGTTCTCGGTAGCGTCCCGTCACGCCGATATCGGCGATGCTCTTCAACCTTCAGGAGAATGCCATGTTTGCCTTCGCGACCCGCACCGCCTTTGCCCGTCAGGCGATTGCCTGCTCCGCCGTCCTCGTTGGTGCCGCACTGCTCGGCGCGTGCGGCTCGGATAACCCCACCGGTGTCGACGACCCGGCCGCGTCGGCAGCCGCCGGTCGCGGTGGCTCGACCGTGGGAACGGCGGGCAGCACGAGTGGCACGACGACCGGCGCCGCCGGCACCACGACCACGGCGGGCCGCTGCAACGGGACGATCGGCGCCATCACCGTGAGTGACGTGACGGTGCCGGCCAACGCCAGCTGCACGCTCAATGGCACCCGCGTGCGTGGCAACGTGAAAGTGGCAACGGGGGGCACGATCACTGCCAACGGCGCGCGCGTGGACGGGAGCATTCAGGCCGAGGATGCGGCGGCGGTCACCACGGCTGCCAATACGGTCATCGTCGGTGATGTGCAGGTGAAGCGCCGCGCCGCGGCCTCGGTCCGCAACACCACGATCGGCGGAGATCTGCAGATCGAAGAGGCCGGTGCCTCGCTGGTGATCGCCGACAGCCGCGTGGCCGGCAACGTGGAGGTCAGCAAGGCGCTCTCGGCCAGTCTCTCCACGCTCGAAGTGAACGGCGATGTGCAGTTCACCGAAAATGCGGGCGCCCTCAGCGCTGCTGCGTCGCGGGTGTTCGGCAACATGCAGGTGACGAAGAATCGCGGGGGCGTGTCGTTGACCGGGAATACCATCGCCCAGGAGCTCGAGTGCAAGGAAAACCTCCCCGCGCCCGTCGGCAGCGGCAATGTGGCGGGCGAGAAGAAGGAGCAGTGCCGGGGCCTCTGAAGCGCTTCGTGCGCGGGGGGGGCATGACGGGCGGATAAATTTCAGGGTCTCAGGTGCAAGAAAAGTGACGTCAGGGACTTCACGAAGCCGTGGCCGATACCGATTCTTCACTCCATGTCGTGCGCCTCTTCCAATTCCCTGAACGCATTCTCGAAGCGTCGTGGTGTGGTCCAGCCGTACCGCCGACCGCGGGTCGCTGGGCCGCGCCTGGTGGTGCCGCCGAGCGTACGCAGAGGTCTGGTCTGCGAGGCGCATGGCCGCGCCCTCTGCGAGCAGCCATGAGGGTTGCCCTGAGAGCCGTTGTGCCGCTCCTCGCGGCAGCGACGGCACTGCAGGCGCAGCCAGGGCTTGGCCTCGGGGATGTGGAGATCCTTTCCAAGTCGATCGCCGTCCGCGCCTTGACGGTCGAGAACGGGTTGCCGCAGTCATCGGTGACCGAACTGCATCTCGACAGGCGGGGATACGTGTGGGGCGCCACCTTCGGCGGGCTGTTCCGATTCGACGGGCGCACCGTACGGCCGTACACCTCGGCTGATCTGCCGTACATCACCAGCAACTCCGTGAGTTCCATGACGGTGCTGCGCACGGGTGAGCTGCTGGTGGGGACGCCGGCGGGCACCATCGTGCGCGTACGCGACGGACGGACCGTGGACTCGCTGCCGTCCTCCGGGAAGCCGGCCGCCGTCGATGGTGTGGATGGGATCGGTGAGACTCGCGACGGGTCCGTCTGGGTTCGTCGCGCCGAAACAGTCCAGCGATACCGTCACGGCCGATGGGAAGCCTCGCTCCCTTACAAGGGGGTGACCGCCCTCCTCGAGGACGGGGAGGGACGACTGCTGTTCGGCGGCCCGAACGGCATCATTCGGGTGGACAGCAGCGGAGTGGCGCAGCGCCTGGCGCCGCAGCCCGCGCTGGAACTGGGGCAGGAGTATGGTGCACACCTCGATGCGCGCGGCCGCGTTTGGCTCGGTAGTGCGCACGGCCTGTGGCTGTACGACCTCGGCGGGGGGAGCCGCCAGGTGGTCGCCACGACGGGCACGGTGAATGTCATCCTGAGCGACTCCACCGGCACGGTGTGGTTCGGGGCCGGGGAGAAGCTCTATCGTTTCAATCCCGACAAGCCGACGGTGGCGCCGGAACTGCTGCTCGATGCCAAGGCCCGCCTTGTGTCCATGGCGATGACGCGCGACGGACTGCTCGTGCTGGGGACGCTGGAAGGCATGCTGCTCATCCGACAGAATGCCATCAATGTGCTTGCTTCGCGCCGGGCCATCCCGACAGTCGAAACGGGGTCGATCGTCAGCGCCGCCGACAGCACGGTGTGGGTCACGTCGTCGTGCAGTGACGCGCTGCGCATGACCCGTCGCGGCGACGTGCTCGACTCGATACCGCGGCCAAATCCTCTGGGCTGTACCCGAAGCCTGCACATCGATGCACGCCAGCGCATCTGGTCCGGTGGAGACGGTGCCATCCGGCGGAGAAGCCCTGGCGGGGCAGAGCAGCGCTGGCAGGTAGATACGGTGCTTCCCGGCGAAGCCCTCGTGCGCCCCTTGCTGTCGTTCGGCGACTCGCTCGTGTTTGGCCTGTCCGATGGACGCGTGGGAATGATCGGCCCCGACGACCGGCTTTCTTTTCTGCCGGGGTGGAGCGAGCGCACGGGACGCGCCGTGGAGTCCATGGCGCGCGCCATCGACGGCACCCTCTGGGTCGCCCAGAAAGGCGCGCTCTCACGGATCTCCCGCACGCGCACCGTTCGGTACGATCAGTCGGCGGGCATTCCCAACGCCGTGCCTCGCGCCCTGCACACCGATCCCAACGGTGGCGTGTGGATCGGCACGTACGGTGCCGGGCTCTGGTTCTTTCGCGAAGGGGCACGGGCCCGCTCCGCGCCCATGATCGATCAGACCATCTCCGCCATTTTCGAGGGGACCAGCGGCCGCCTGTGGATGCCCGGTAACCGCGGGCTCACCATCCTCAGCATGCGAACCCTCAGGGAATGGGTACTCGACAGCACCCGCGTTCCCGACGTGCGGTTGCTCTCGTACAACGAGGGGGTGCCCGAGGGCAACCTGGGTTATCCGGCCGCCACGCGACTCGCCGACGGCGTGCTGGCCTTCTCGAGCGTAGCGGGGCTGGTGGTGGTGCATACGACCAGCATCGTGACATCCGGTGAGACGCCGCCAATACATGTCGACGACCTGCGGTCGCCCTTTGGGCCACTCACGGTGCGCGACGGGCACCATGTGGTGCTCCCAGATGCACGTGCGGTCACCGCATCGTTCAGCATGCCCTCGTTCCGTTTCGGCGAGGTGGCGCAATTCCGCTATCGCCTGACCGACGGGCCGTGGATCCTCCTTGGCAACACCCGCGAGCTGCAGCTCACGCTTCCGCGGCCGGGACGGTACCGGCTCGAGCTCGAGGGGCGCGTGCCTGGCGGCGAGTGGGTCCGGGCTGAACCGGTGCGTTTCGAGGTGACCCCACTCTTTGCCGAGCTGCAGTGGCCGCGCTGGGTGCTGGGGCTGCTGGTTGCATCGCTCGTCGTGGTGCTCGCACGGCAGCGCGTGCGAACACAACAGCTGGCTGCACGGACGCTGGAGATCGAACTCCGCGCGCGGCGGGACGCTGCGCTGCTGGCCGAGCAGCATCAGCGCGAAATGGCGCAGGTGGGGCGTGTGGCGGTGGCGGGAGAACTGACGGCGTC
>CAZNZG010000075.1:0-13528 GCA_964577455.1 uncultured Gemmatimonas sp.
CGACCTCGAGCATCGCATCGCCATCCTCAAGAAGAAGGCGAGTCTCGATCATCTCGAGCTCACGATCCCGGACGAAGTCATCGAATTCATCGCCCAGCACGTGAAGTCGTCGGTGCGCGAGCTCGAGGGGTCGATCATCAAGCTGCTCGCCTACGCCTCCCTCAAGCATCGCGACATCTCCGTCGATCTGGCCCGCGAAGCGCTCCGCGACAAGCTGCGCGGCGCCACCACGTCGGACTTTCCCGATGTGCCGCCCACCACCATTACCGTCGCCACCATCCAGCAGGTCGTGGCGCGCGAATGGGGGGTGACCCCCGACGGGCTTCGCTCCAAGACGCGCACCAAGCAGCTCACCGTACCGCGTCAGGTGGCCATGTACCTCTGCCGCGAACTGCTTGCCCTGCAGCTCGTGGAAATCGGCAACGCCTTCGGTGGACGGGACCACTCCACCGTCATCCACTCGCTCGAGCGCGTGGCCGAAGACATGGCCGAAGACGGGGGCTTTGCCGAGCGGGTGCTCAAGGTTCGGGGCATGTTGGAAACTCTGCGGACAACCGGACAGCTCGGCAGCTGAATCCCCATCGCTCCACACTTCCCAACAAATCCGACCCCCCCACCTGTGCACCGCCGGGGAGAGAACCGAGGCTCCCACAGGCAGTTCACATGAGAGGACATGGCGAAAGTGCTTTGAAGGTCGTAGCTTGCAGCGTTTGTAGACATGTCCACACCCCCTGCTGCTACTACTGTTTTTATATCTAAGTCTGTTTTTAAACAGCAGGCTTCAGCAGTCCTTCCACAAAACCGCGCATGAAGTTCACGATCTCGCGTGAGAAGCTGCAGGAAGGCCTCCAGGCCGTGACCGCGGCCGTACCGGCCAAGACCACCTTGCCGGTGCTGGCCAATCTCCTGGTGGAGACCACCGATCGCGGCATTCGGTTTTCCGCGACCGACCTCGATATCGCCGTCAGCACCGAAGTCAGTGCCGATGTCGAGACACCCGGCGCGATCACCATTCCCGCAAAGAAGCTCAGCGAGATCGCGCGTGAGCTCCCACCCTCGCCCGTCAAGATTTCGGCCAGCGGTGAACAGCGCGTCACGCTCGAATGCGGACGCTCCAAGTTCAAGCTGCTCGGTCTGCCGCGCGACGAATTCCCCACCTTCCCGAGTGTGCGCTTCAACGATTCGTGGCGCGTGAAGTCGGGGGAATTGCAGAAGCTCATCTCGCACACCGCCTTCGCGGTCAGCACGGAAGAGTCGCGCCCGATTCTCAATGGCGTCCTCTGGGAACTGCGCGAAGAGCGCATGCGCATGGTGGCCACCAACGGGCATCGGCTCGCCAAGATGGAGTTGCCGGTCGAAACCAGCAGCGCCCCACCCGGTGATCTGATCGTACCGCCCAAGGCGCTCGAGCAGATCCGTCGCCTCTTCCCTGCCGAAGAGGAGCTCGAGATCGCTCGCGGCGACAATCACCTCGGTTTCCGCTCGCCGTTCACGTCCGTCTTCACGCGCCTCGTCGAAGGGCCGTATCCGAACTACGAGCAGGTCATCCCGAAGGACAACGATCGCTACGCCATTGCCGACAAGGCGGCGCTCACCAGCGCCCTCAAGCGCATGAGCGTGATTGCCAGCGATCAGACGCACCGGATCAAGATGTCCTTCAACACGGGCATGCTGAAGTTCAGCGTGACCACGCCGGACCTCGGCGAAGCCAGCGACGAATTGCCGGTCAACTACACCGGCGATCAGCTCGACATCGGCTTCAATGCCACGTATCTGCTCGAGATTCTGCGCTTCATGCCCACCGAACAGGTGCGCCTGACGTTCAAGGCACCCGAGCGCGCCGCCACGATCGAGCCCGAGGGTTGGGACGATCCGGCCAAGTATCTCTGCCTGGTGATGCCGCTGCGGCTGATGGACTGAGTCGCCGGTCGCTGTACCACGGCTACCCAAAACCCGAAACCCGAACCCACGACCCGGAACTGATCAGTTTCGGGTACCGGGTTCGGGTTTTGAGTTTCGGGTCCGTATCACCTGCTGCCGCGTTACCGCACCCGCTCGGCCTTCAGCTCCACCTTCTGGGTGATCTGCTGCACCTTGGCGGGAGACCCCGGCAACCGCTCCGTCGCCTGCAGGGTGAGTGTGGACATGCCCTCCAGACGCTCCACAGTGCCCCGTGCCGGGACGATCTCCACCCGCTGAGACCCCTGCGCTGTGCCGGACAGTTCGAGCGCTCTGAAGGCCGATCCGCCCTTTCCCTCGAGCGAGGTCCGCCACTCGCGCCTGATCACCAGCTGTTCCTCGTCCAGGCGATCGACGGTGGAAATGACAGATGTATATACCACCAATGGAACACCAGAACGACATAGGAGGGACACGGTGCTGTCTTTCCATCGGTCTCCACGCTTTACCCCATCCGGTACACGGATCAGCAGTTCCCTGGCGAGCGCCGACGCACCAGCCTCGGGCCGATCGCACTCATTCACCAGGGGCGGGCGTGTGGTGATGCGGACCACCGCGCTGTCCACGACCGCGTCGAGGAGCAGGAGCGATGGCATGGCCGGACGCATGGGGGCGGGGGCGGCATCGAAGCTGGTGCGCACCGTGAACGAGTCGACCTGTCCGGAGCCCTTGAGCGCACCGGAGCGCTGACGCTCGAAACTCCATGACACCAGCGCTGACGACTCCACGCGCTGTTCACCTGATGGAGCGCCCGGGCCGCTCAGGGTGACTTTGGCGGTCGACCGGGTACGCCAGGTGGTGCTCGCAACACGCGCCGGAAGCAGAACGGTGCGCTCGGCGCGCGGTGTCTCTATTGGGCCCGGGGCCGGCAGGGGTGTGGGCGAGCGAGCCGGTACAGCGGGCGGGGCGCACGCACCGATGATCACCGTCAGTCCGGTGACGACCAGCCACGGGGATACGGAGACTCGATTCATCGGGCCAGCAGGAAAAGGCGAAGCAACGGATGTCGCCGGCCTATAAGCCGGGTTCTGTCGATACACCGAGGTGTATCGGACGGTCATTCCTCTCGGCGAGTCGTCACCGACACGCTCCAGCAGCCTACCCGCGGTTCGCCGTGTTCACCCGAAGGTGTAACGGCGTGGTCGAGACGGGCCGTCTCTCACCGCCTATTTGGCCTTGCTCCGAACGGGGTTTACCGAGCCACGCCTGTTACCAGACGCGCGGTGGGCTCTTACCCCACCCTTTCACCCTTACCGCCTTCTTGCGAAGACGGCGGTTTGCTTTCTGTTGCACTGTCCGTCGCACGAAGCTCGCGCCGCGTGCGCCCAGGGGTTACCTGGCGATCTGCCCTGTGGAGCCCGGACTTTCCTCGGAACCGGGGCGCGACCATGAAGGTCCGTCCCCCGGCTTCGCGACCGTCCGGCCGACGACATCCGTTCCCCGAAATCTACACGCTGCCGATACAGCGGTGGGGATTCAGGGGCGTCTCGTGGCAACGGATTCGCGAGCGACGGTAGCTGGTGTCACACGACCGGTGTCACATCGAAGCGGCGCACCGGACAGCATCCGGACGCCGCCGAGTGACATGCGACTGACAGTCAGAGCCTAAGGTGGCCTCCGATCGCACAGCATACGCACACCGGAGCCACGGAGGGGAGATGACCACGAGCAGTCGCGCGCCGAAAGCGGTTCTCACATTCGTCACGCCGGCCGAGCGACAACGGGTCGATGCCGTCACGAGCGGGGTTGCCAATGGTCAGTATTGCACGGTGCACCGCGAGAATCTCGATGATCTGCTCATCGATCTGCGTACGCGTCGCGTCTCGGCGGTGATCGTTTCCGTTTCACGGTACCAGCAACAATTCGCGCCGGCCATGGCGCGACTCGTTCGGGAGTTTCCCGGCGTGCCGGCGGTCGCGTTGCTGACGGCCAACGAAGTCCGCTCCTCGTCGGCACTGCTGTCGATGGGTGAACACGGCGTGCGACGTCTCGTGGATGCACGTGATCCATCCGGGTGGCGCGAATTGCGCTCCATCGTCTGCAGCGAACACCCTGGGGATATCGACACGCGCGCCATTCAGCTGTTGCGGAGGGATCTCGACGGTGCCATAGAGCCTGCTCATCGCTTCTTCGATACGCTGTTCAGTATTCCGCGATCATTGGCCACGGTACGGGAGCTGGCGCGGCATGTGGGTGTCATGCCGACCACATTCATGAGTCGATTCTTCAGACAGCAGCTGCCACCGGTCAAGCGCTATCTCGCGATGGCGCGCCTGGTGCGAACGGCACACCTGCTGGAGAATCCCGGATACTCCATCACACAGGTGGCGTTTCTCATGGAGTTTTCCTCGCCGCAGAGTTTTTCCCGTCATCTCGCCACCACCCTGCACATGGGAGCTGCCGAGTTCCGGCGGAAGCACAACGGGGAGAGCATGCTGATGCAATTCCGCGAGGAGCTTGTCGTTCCCCATCTCATGCAGCTCAGGCACTTCGATCCCTTCCATACTCCGCCGTCGTGGATCAGTGAGCGGCGGCGTCGCGTTTCGGAGATCGGTTAACGCGCGGGGCGGGAGCAGATGGTCAACGGGCCACGGGGAACTCGGTCGTATGCCGCAGCGCCATGGCTCGGAGTCGGGCGGCGGCCTGCGAGAGCTGCTGGGCACTGCGTGAGAGGTCGTCGATATTCGCACGCTGCGCCGCCGAACCATCCGCCGCCGTGCGGGCTCCCGCCGAGGCGCGCTGCACCGACAGGTCGAGCGCTTCGAAGGCCGAGGCGGCACTGGCGGAGAGCTGTGCCTGCGTGTGTGCGAGGACGGCGACCTCGTCGCTCTGTTTCGTGACGCGTGCGATCCCGTCGACCATGCTGGTCAGTGCGCGCGTGGCGTCTCGCGCGATGGTGCCGGCACCCTGGACCTCATCCGCCGTGCTGTCCATGGCCTGAACGGCCGCGGTGATGTCGTCGCGCACGCGTTGCACACTGCTCGCGACGCGCTTGGCAGCCAGTGCGCTTTCGACCGACAGTGCCCGGATCTCATCGGCCACGACCGCAAAGCCCAGTCCATCTTCTCCGGCGCGCGAGGCTTCGATGGCGGCGTTGAGCGCCAGCATATTGGTTTGCCGCGCGATGCGTGAGACGGTCTCGACGAAATCTCCCACCTGCTCGGAAGCCGGCTCGAGTGCGCGCACGGTGGTGGCGGCGGCGTTCACGTCGGCACCCACGCGCAGCAGCGCCTGGGCCGCACGTTCGATCGCCTCGCGGCTCTTGGCAGCCACCTCGTCGAGCACGTGGGCATCGGCGGCGGTGGTTTCAGCAGTGTGCCGTGTGGCCTCGGCGGTGCGGCGTGCTTCGAGGCCGCTGGTGAGTCCGGCGGCGGCGCGGTCCTGCTGAACGTGCAGCTCTTCGCTGAGTGAGTGGGCGCCGGCAGACACTTCCACGGCACGTCGCTGCATTGTGGCGGCACTGGCGGCGACCTGCGCCGCCACGGCGGCGAGTTCATCGGCTTCCCGTTGCACCGTTTCGATGAGGATCTGGAGTTCGTCGAGCATGCCATTGAAGCTGCGTTCGAGGAACCCCAATTCATCGGCGTGACGGGCATCGGCTCGGGCGGAAAGATCACCGCGCTCCACCTGGGCCATGCGCTCGCGCGTGCGTCGTAGCCGTGTGATGAGCCGCGACGGCATCTGAATCACCTGTTGCGACACCACCAGCAGCAGGCCGGCGGCGAGCAGGATCTGTGGGACGGGGGTGGCGGATGCGGGAACGAGGGCGTTGTGGGTGAAGCTGGCCACGAGGAACCCCAGCACGGAGGCGCCAGTGGCGACATACCCGAGTGCGGGGCCGCGATCGAACGAATAGGGGACGATCGCGAGGATGTAGGCCAGAACGAGCACCGGGGCGCCGAAGATGTACACGACGCCGCTGATCAGGGCGGCATCGAACACCGCAAAGACATACTTGAGCCACCTTCTGTACAGCGATGGCCTTTGGCCCACCGAGGAGAGTACGGCGTTCAGCGCCAGCGCTGTTGCGAACATCCCCGCGACCGCCCAGAGCGACACCTGCGCCAATCCAAGCTGGAGCGCGGCGACCAGCACGACGGCAATGATGATCGTGCTCAGCAGGCGACGGCGACCGGCCAGCCGGAACGTCGCCAGGTCCTTGGCCCGCTCTTCCTCGAAGAGGGAGGGAAGCCCCGGGGAGAGCAAGCGGAAGTGGTCTGAGGACGACATACACAGCAAAGACGCGCGAGCCACCTGGTGGTCTCGCGCGTTCAGCCCCACCCCGGATGTGGTGAGCGTGCTGGCGGATCGCCAGCCGGATTGTCAGCCGATCGTCAGCGGATCATGCGGGGGGCCGCCGGAGGTCAGGCGGGAATGAGCGGCATCAGGTCGGCGGCGGTCACGAGGCTCATGACCTCGAGCCCGGTCGCTTCGATCGCTTCGCGTCCACCTTCCTGGCGGTCGACGAGGGCGAGGACGCCGACGATGTTGCCCCCAGCCGCGCGGATGGCGTCGATGGCCTTGAGCGCCGAACCGCCGGTGGTGATTACGTCTTCCACCACCACGACCCGGTCACCGCTCTGGAAGGGCCCTTCGATCAGCTTCCCGGTGCCGTGCTGTTTGGCCTCTTTCCGAACGGTAAAGGCCCGAACCATTTCGTCCGTCCCTCGTTCGGCGGCCAACGCACTGGCATGGGCAATGGCGTAGGCGATCGGGTCGGCGCCCAGGGTGAGTCCACCGACCGAGTCGACGGGCCACCCCTTGGCGCGGAGGGCTGCCAGGCCGGTGCGGCCGATCAGCAGTTGGCCTTCGGGGTGCATCGCCGTCAGTCGGCAATCCACATAGAGATTGGAGCGCCGGCCGGAGGCCAGCACAAAATCGCCCCGCTTGGCCGACTTGCTGGCCAGCAGGGCGATCAGGCGTGTCGTGTCGGTATTGGTCAACGTCCGAACAGTCCCTTCATCTTGCCAAAGAGTCCGCCCTCTTTCTTGCCGGCATCACCGTGGCCACCGGACACCGCGGGCGCCGAACCTGAGGTGGTCGCGGGGGTGTTGGAGGCATCGGAGAAGGCTTCGGAGAACGCCATGACCGACGGATACCGTTCGGCCGGGGCTTTCGAGAGCGCTTTCATGACCACCGCTTCCACGGTGGTCGGGAAGGTAAGTCCCGCCTTGGCCTTGTTGAGCGCCACCGGCGGCTGGGTCAGCAGTTGCGAGAACAGCTCGCGCGGCGACTTGCCGGTATACGGCAGACAGCCGGAGAGCAGGTAGTACGCGATCGTGGCCAGCGAGTACTGATCGGCAGCCGGGCCCACCAGTTCACCGGAGAGGGCCTCGGGGGCGACGTACATCAGGGTCCCCACGAAGAAGCCCGCGCGCGTGAGTCGCTGGTCGGGGGTGGCCTCCGTGTCGGCGGCGATCCCGAAGTCGAGCAGTTTGATCTGTCTGGCCGCCGGATCATACATGATGTTCTCCGGCTTCAGATCGCGGTGCACGATGCCCACATCGTGGGCCGCCTGAACGGCCCCGCAGATCTGGGACATGATCGCGGCCACGTCCTTGCAGGGCAGCGGACCACTCTTCTCGGCGTACTTGTCGAGGATTTCGCCGCCGGCCCACTCGATCGCCAAATAGTAGCGGTCGGTATCCGACTGTCCGTAGTCTAGGGTGCGTACGATGTTGGGGTGTTCTACCCGAGCACCGAACTGCGCCTCGCGAAGGAACCGCGCGACCGCGGTCTTGTCGTGCTGCAACTTCTCGCGCAGCACCTTCAGGGCCACGGTGCCATGCGTGGGATGGTCGGCCCGGAAGACGGTTGCTGTACCGCCTTCGCCAACTTTCCCGCGGACCGTGTACCCGGCCAATGTCGTCCCGACTAGCGTCTCGATAGCCACGGGGCGAACGTAACGCCGACCAGCAGTCGCAGCAAGACAAATATCAGGAACGTGTCGTAACCTTTGAACGATCAGTCACACATGACGCGGAATCCGCTCTCGTGTCCCCTTCGCGGGACAGCGCTTCTCTTGGCCGCCGCTGGTGCCCTGTTGCTCACAGGGTGCGCGAGCGCGCGTCCTGCAGGAGCGGGCTCATCCGTGGGCGGCGCGCCCACCGCACAGGCCGGTGCCGCGGTCGTGCCGGGCGCTCCCGCCGAAATGCAGCGACTCTATCGTGCCATGGGGCTGGTCGCCGGCTCGGGAAACATTCCCTTCGCCGCATCGGTGTCGTTCCTGCGCGCGCCCTCCACCGACAGCACCCTCACGCTCATCGCGCTCTCCATTCCCTCCCGCGCGCTCGGGTTCACGCGCGAAGGCGAGCGCTACGCGGCAGCCTACGTGGCGCGCCTGCAACTGCGCCAGGGCGCCACGATCGTGCGCACCATCGAGGCGACCGAGGAGGTGCGCGTGCCCACCTTCCGCGAAACGTCACGGACCGACGAAAGCATCATCTGGCAGCAGTTCCTGCGTCTCGCACCCGGTCGCTACACGCTCACGCTCAGCATCAAGGACGAGTCGAGCATCCGCAACTCGTCGGAAGACGTCACACTCGACGTGCCGCGTCTGACGGCGGATGGGCTCACCTCACCGGTTCCGGTATACGAGGCCATTCCGCGGCAGTCCGTGGATTCCCTGCCGCGCATCCTCGCCCGTCCACGTGCCACGGTCGTGTACGGCGTGGACTCCCTGCTGCCGATCTACATCGATGCCGTGGGGAGCTCGCCGCCGTCCGCGGTGCGTGTGCGCGTCGTGGGCGATGCGGACATCGTGTCACTCGATACGATCGCGCCCCTTCCCCTGCGTGCCGCCTCGCGCAGTACCACGATCGGGTTGCCCGTTGGTCGCCTCGCGGTGGGGATCAACACCGTGCAGATCACCGTGGATGGCCGCGCCGACACGGCGCGCGCACGGGTGCTCGTGAGCCTCGGGGAAGACGTGCCCATCGGCACCTTCGACGACATGCTCACGTATCTGCGCTGGTTCACCACCCCCGAACGGCTGCGCACGCTGCGTGATGCCGATGTGGGAGACCGTGCGGCGGCGTGGACGCGGTTTCTCCAGGAAACGGACCCGGTGCCCGGTACCGGCGAACACGAAGGCCTTCGTGATTACTTTGGACGCATCCGCACCGCCAACATCCGCTTCCGTGATGATGGACCGGTCGGGTGGCAGTCGGATCGCGGCACCGCCTTCGTCGCGCTTGGCGATCCGGACAACATCATCGACACCGGGTTGATCGATCCCAATGCGCGCGTTCGCCAGCAGATCTGGGAATACCGCGAGCTGCGAGTGCAGCTGGCCTTCACCGACCAGACGGGCTTCGGCCGCTGGCGCCTCAACGCGCAGAGCCGCGGCGACCTCGATCTCGCGATCCGTCGCAAGCTGCAGCGCTAACGCCCGCCACAGGGAGGGGGCACGCCATGGCTGACGTCACCCTCCCGCCCTCCCCGCGACTGTTTCTCGTCGACGGTTACGCGCTGATCTATCGGGCGTTCTTCGCCCTCATGCAGCGTCCCCTCAGTACGAGCCGCGGCGAGAACAGCTCGATCGCGTGGGGGATCGCGAACTTCCTCAAGCGTCTGCTCAACACCCACAAGCCCGAGCTGCTGGGGTGGGTGCACGACAGTGGCGCGACGTTCCGTGACGAGCTCTATCCGGACTACAAGGCCACGCGCGAAAAGCTCACCGACGACCTCCAGGCGGATTTCGATCAGGGGCTCGAGCGCGTGCTGCAGCTGCTCGCCGCCTACGACATCCCCGTGCTCACCGCCGAAGGTTTCGAAGCCGACGACGTGATCGGCACCATGGCGAAGAAGGGGGTGGACGCCGGCTACAACGTGGTGATCGTATCCGGCGACAAGGACTTTCAGCAGCTCGTGCGTCCTGGCGTGTGGCTGCTCAATCCGGGACGCGGCGGGCCGGCCAGCGTGGAAGAGAGCTGGGTGGGGATGGAGAACGCGAGCGACCGGCTTGG
Organism: uncultured Gemmatimonas sp.; assembly: GCA_964577455.1. Lineage (GTDB taxonomy): Bacteria > Gemmatimonadota > Gemmatimonadetes > Gemmatimonadales > Gemmatimonadaceae > Gemmatimonas. The sequence continues at coordinate 9,927 of CAZNZG010000075.1, forward strand.
CGTGCCGCCAGAGCGCGTCATCGACTATCTCGCGCTCGTGGGCGACAGCTCCGACAACGTGCCGGGCGTGAAGGGGATCGGGGAGAAGGGCGCGATCGAACTGATCACGCAGTACGGCCCGCTCGAGAACATCATCGCGCACGCGCACGAGATCACCAAGAAGCGTCCGCGCGAGGCACTGCTGCAGTACGAGGCCGATGCGCGCCTTTCCAAGCAGCTCGTCACGATCCATTGCGACGTGCCGCTCGAGCTCGACGCCCACACGCTGCGCGTGAACGCTCCCAACGTGGACGCGTTGCGTGCGCTCTATCTCGACCTCGAGTTCACGAGCCTGCTCAAGGATCTGGGAGGCAGCGTTGCGTCGGGCACTCCCACCGCCAATCCGCGCCCGACGGTGGACGAGCAGGGGGCCACCGCGGCCCCTCACTCCCCATCGTCGGCAACGCGTCCTGCACCGCTCCGGGTGGTGGAGAGCGCGAGTGGGGTGCCGGTGCTGGCCGATGCGCGCTACACGACCGTGGACACGATCGACGCGCTGACCGGGCTGCTGCAGCGGGTGCGCGAGGTCCCCTACATCGCCATCGACACCGAGACGGTGTGCGATCCGGCCTCGCCCAATCCGGTCGATGCGATGCGCGCCACGCTCGTGGGGCTCTCGATCGCGGTCGCGCCGGGTGAGGCGTACTACCTGCCGTTCCGCCACCGTCTCGACGACGGCGGCGGCAACCTCGCGCTGCTCTCCGGCGATGCGGGCATCGCCGGGCGACGCATCAACGCCGGTGTGCCGGAGCCGGTGAATCTGCCTCCCTTCGAAAGCGAGGCGTGCGCACCACTGCGCGCGATGCTCGAAGACGCTGCCGTGAAGAAGATCGCACAGAACGCCAAGTACGATGTGCTCGTACTGCGTGGTGCCGGTGTGCGACTGGCAGGGCTGTCGTTCGATACGATGTTGGCCAGCTACGTGCTCGATCCCGGTCGGCGTTCCCACGGGCTCGATCTGCTCGCGCTCGAGTTTCTGGGGCACACCATGACCGCATACGAGCAGCTCTGCGGCAAGGGGAAGACGCAGCTGGGCTTCGACGTGGTCCCGGTGGATGCGGCGCGCGACTACTCGTGCGAAGACGTGGACGTGACCATGCGCCTGCGTGCCTTGTTCGAGCCGCTGCTCGAGAGTCACGCCATGCTGCCGCTGCTCACGGACATGGAGGTGCCCCTCGTGTCGGTGCTCGCCGACATGGAGTACGAGGGGATCGCGATCGATCTCGCGTGGTTCGAGAGCCTGAAGACGCGCTTCAGGGCCGAGCGCGAAAAGGTGGAGCAGGCGATCTACGCCGAGGCGGGGGAAGAGTTCAACATCAACTCCAACCCCAAGCTCCGCGTGATTCTCTTCGAGAAGCTGGGGCTGCCGGTCAAGAAGAAGACCGCCACGGGACCAAGCACGGACGCCAGTGTGCTTCAGGAGCTCGCGGAAGAGGGGCACACGCTCCCCACGCTGCTCATGGAGTATCGCGAGATCTTCAAGCTCGAAGGCACGTACATCGACGCGTTGCCGCGCCTGGTGCACCCGCGAGATCACCGCCTGCACACGTCGTACAATCAGACGGTGGCGGCGACGGGACGATTGTCGAGCTCCGATCCCAACCTGCAGAACATTCCGAGCCGCCGGGAACTGGGGCGCGAAATCCGTCGTGGGTTCGTCCCGCGGTCAGGATGGCGCCTGCTGAGCGCCGACTATTCGCAGATCGAGCTGCGATTGCTGGCGCATCTGAGCGCCGATCCGGCATTCGTGAGCGCGTTCAGGGCTGGCGGCGACATCCACAAGCAGACGGCGGCGATCATTTTCGGCGTGGCGCTGGCGGATGTGACGAGCGAGATGCGCGCGCGCGCGAAGACGATCAACTTCGCCACGATCTACGGCCAGGGTGCGCATGCGCTGTCGCGGCAGCTCCGCATCACGCATGCCGAAGCGAAGGCGTTCATCGACACGTATTTCGAGCGCTTTGCCGGCGTCAAGGCGTTCCTCGACCGGTGTGTGGTCGAGGCCAGGCAGAAGGGCTACGTGGAGACACTCTTCAAGCGCCGTCGCTATATCCCCGAACTCAAGGAGCGGAACTTCAACATCCGCGCGTTCGGGGAGCGGGTAGCGGGGAACGCGCCCATTCAGGGGTCGGCGGCCGACCTGATCAAGATTGCGATGATCCGGGTGCATGCCGCCCTGGCCGCAGAAAAGCTCGCGTCGCGCATGCTGCTGCAGGTGCACGACGAACTCGTCTTCGAGCTGCCGCCGGAGGAGGAAGGCGCATTGTCCGCCCTGGTGAAGCGGGAGATGGAAGGCGCCGCCACCCTCGATGTACCGCTCCTGGTGGAGATGGGCATCGGGACCGATTGGGTCAGCGCCAAGTCCTGAAACGACAAAAACTTGCCCGCATTCGCGAAGACGGAGGCGGGCAAGTTTTGCCTGTGGGTTCGTTGCAACCTGCGATGTTCTGCGTCAGGTGCGAGAGTGTTCGGTTTTCCCGAACCACGGCGAGTTGCCGTAAGTGATTGCTGTACAACAGGTTGCGCAAAACATGAAGCGCGGCATCAGGATTGCGGTACGGTTGAGTGTTCGCGAGGGATCGTACCTCGCTCCGTGTCGGTCCATTCGGCGCTGCGCCGAGCATCCTGTTGGGGAACTTCATGCACCCTACCCGAAAAGGCTTCACCCTCATCGAGCTGCTGATCGTGGTCGTGATCATCGGTATCCTTGCGGCGGTCGCCATTCCGAAGTTCCAGAACACCAAGGGCAAGGCGTACGCCTCGACGATCAAGAGCGACCTCAAGAACCTCTCGTCGCGTCAGGAAGACTTCTTCTATTTCAACGAGACGTACGCGAACAGCACGGCCCAGCTGAACTTCCCCGGTACCGACGGCGTGACCATCACGATCGCCGAAGCCGATGGACGCGGCTGGTCGGCCACGGCCACCCACCCGAACTCGTTTCCGCTAACTTGTGCGGTGTTCTACGGTGAGGCTGCGCCCCTGGCGCCCGCCGTCAACGAAGGAGTCATCGAGTGCCGGTAACGCCTTGAGCGAACTGCCCCCGATCGCGAAGGACCCCGACTCCCGCCGGCGCACCATGCGCTTGCGGGAGCTCTGCTTTGTGAGCGGGTGTGTGGAGTTTCCCGACCAGCGCCGCGACGGGATGATCCACGCCATGGACGGGGGGCTCTGGCTTCACCGCCACCTCTGGAAGGGTGAGCCGCTGGTGCACTTGGTCAGCACCGATCGGGCGCGCCTGCTGGCATTCGGTACGGCGGCGGGGCTGTCCGCAGCGCGCCTGCAGTTCAAGCCGCTCAAGGATCCGCGCACGGGGCAGCGTCGTGAGGCCTGGCACTGGGATCTGGGGGGGCCGGTCTATCCTCCGCACGACCCCGCGCTGCTCACTGCACGAGGCGCTCCAGCTCCCCCGCCTCGCGACGAAGCGCATCGCCCTCCATCGTCAGCTCCCGCTGAACCGACGGATCTCGTCGGAAGGTGAAGAACGCGCGCACGCGGGCCCGCGCGCGACGCATGCGGTCTCCGTAGCGCAGATCACTGCTGGCCGATGGCACGAGCGTGAG